>CAYNQW010000146.1:0-4688 GCA_964399415.1 uncultured Hyphomicrobiales bacterium | reverse complement strand
GCCACGGCGAGCAATTGCGTATGCCCACCTGAAACCAGCAACAACAGATACGGATAAGCAATCCCCCCTTGATCGAGGGCGGTGAGACGTGCGGTTAAGGCATGGCCTTCGAGATGGTTGATGGCAAAATAATCAATCCCGCAGCTGCTGGCGATGGCTTTCGCCGTCACCGTGCCAACCAGCACCCCGCCAATCAAGCCTGGCCCGCCGGTGGCCGCCACCGCGCAAAGATCGCTGAATTTCAGATCAGCCTCATCCATGGCGCGGCGGATCACATGGTCGATTTGACTCAAATGAGCCCGCGCCGCCACCTCAGGCACCACCCCGCCATGCTGACGGTGATCATCAATCTGGCTGGCGATGATATTTGACCGAATAACCCCATCGCGGGTGACCACCGCGGCGGCGGTTTCATCGCAACTGGTTTCAATGCCTAAAATCGCATCCGATGAAGATTTGGGTTCGGCCATGGCCTGCTCTCAAGATTGCTGTTTTCCTTTACTACCCGATATCCCCGAAAAGGTCAGCATATTTGCCGCAAGGCGCTATTATTTCTTCCCCTGACGGTGGCGACAGGCTAAAACCACAGGATGACTGTTTCTGATTTGCATCACCTTCCCATTCGCTTGGCCAGCCGCGCGTCCAAACTCGCCATCGCGCAAGCCGAAGAAGTTCAAGCCCAACTAACCTCCGCCGCCATCGTGACGTTTTCAACCAAAGGCGATGAGGTTCTTGATCGGCCATTGGCGGATATTGGCGGCAAAGGTCTTTTTGTGAAAACGCTTGAGCGTGCCATGCTCTCCGGTGAGGCGGATGCTGCGGTGCATTCGGGCAAGGATATGGAAACCCGCTACGCTGACGGCACAACCATCGCGGCTTTTCTGCGGCGTGCTGATCGCCGTGACGCGTTGATTGGCCCTTATGCGCGTTTTGAAGATTTGCCGCCAAAAGCGGTGATTGGCACCGCATCGGTGCGGCGTGCCGCGATGATCAAATCCATCCGTCCTGACATCACCACCAAATTGCTGCGCGGCAATGTGAATAGCCGATTGCAACAATTGGCGGATGGTCATTATGATGCGATTATCTTGGCCTTAGCCGGAATGCAGCGTCTAGGCTTTCATGATCAGATTCACCCCATCCCTGAAGACGTGATGCTTCCCGCCGCCGCCCAAGGCGCGATTGCGATTCAAACCTTGACGGCTGGTGGCGACACAAAACGGCAACATATTCTGGATCAACTCAGCCAATTGAACCACGCTGAAACCTCCATCGAAGTGACCGCCGAACGGGCATTGCTGGATCAACTCGACGGCACTTGCCAAACGCCGATTGGAGCATCCGCTTATTTTGATCATGGGAAGGTGACTTTAACCGCGCAATTGTTAAGCCCTGACGGGCAAAAGGTCTTTACCGTCAAGGATACAGCCAACGCGAGTGACGCTGAACGCCTTGGTCGAGATTTAGCCGACCGATTGCTGGATAAGGCCGGTGGTCGCGGTTTTCTTGATCCGCAACAACATTAAGAGGATGTGATGGCGGCTCCGATCATCATCACCACCCGTCCCGTTGAGGACGCGGCGCGAGATATCACAGACCTAGGCAAGAAGGGGATCACCGCTTTGGCGGCACCCATGCTTGAAATTCACCCCCTTCTTGATGTTGATCTTCCCCATCCCCGCGGCTTTGACGGCATGGTTTTGACCAGCCGGCACGCGGCGGCGATGATCACCGATTCCAACTGGCATGATCAGCCGTGTTATTGCGTTGGCGCGTCCACCGCTATCGCCGCAAAAGAGGTTGGCTTTCAACAGATCATCACAGGCCCGGGCGATGGCAAAGGGCTGGTTGCGCGCATTCTTCAGGACAACCGCCAATCGGTATGTTGGCCGTCCGCCGTGGATACTGGCTTTAACATGGCCGAAGCCTTAAAACCCCATGGCGTCTCTGCCCTGCGATTGCCTGTCTATAAAGCCGCTTACACCACCGCTTGGCCTGATGATGTCGACAAGGCGTTGCGCGATGGTGACGTGGCGGCAATTTTAATGCATTCGGGGCGCGCCGGCGAACGATTTGCCGCGCTCATGGATCGCCACGGGTTAAACAACACCCGCAAAGATATCACGGCGATTGTGATCAGTGATCGTGCCGCTGGACTTTGTGGGCAAGGCTGGCATAACATTATGGTAGCGGCCACGCCTCGACGATCAGCGATGTTCACCGCGGCGGCGGTGACGCTTGGTTTGCCGGCGACGTTGTTTGATGATGACCGTCTTGATCAGGACTTATAATCATCCGATGATGCGCGCTGAAATGGCCTTTACTTTAGGGGTTGAAGAGAAACAACATGGCTGCCCGTAAATCCGCAAAAAGCAAATCATCATCCAAAGATGATCCTGTCATTATTGAAGGACAGGCCGAAGATGTTGACGTTCAAGAAAACGTCAATGACCACCAGAACACCGCGCCGAACCCTAAAAACACTTCGGCAAAGCCCCATGGTCAAAAATCCCCTGCGGTGGTGATGGCTGGCTTTGCTTTATTTTTGGCCTTGCTCGCCAGCGGCGGGGTGTTATGGATGATGATGGTGATGACTTCACCGAAGGATACATCATGGCAAGACAATTTCACCGCCCGTCTTGAAGCGCTGGAACAACAAACTCAACAACAATCTGATCAGCATTCCGCAGAGCAGGCTGAGTGGCAATCGCATCTTGATCAGCATGGTGAAATGACCGCGGCGACGGCCACAGAAATCGCCGCCCTGAAACAAGCCCAGCAAGATTTGATGGATGATCTCACGGCGCTAAAATCGGATTTTGAGACCCAGCAATCTGCCGTCACCCCCCCTGTTGTCACTTCCACTCCTGCCACCGACCCTTCCGCCGCGATTGACCCCGCGGTGATCGCAACCTTGAAAAGTGAAATCGCGCAATTAACCGCTCGTCTCGACGCTTTGGAAAGCACGATTAACGAAATGACGAAAGCGGCATCCACCGCCAGCGCAACAGCATCTGCGCCTTCCGCTTCCACCGGTGACGCCGCTCAAAGCACCGATGCTGATCAAGGCGGGTGGTGGTCTTCTCTGTTTGGCGTCATCAAGATCAGCCGAATTCCCGCCGAAGGTGAGGCGCAATAATGCTAAAACGCGTCATTATCATCGTCGTTTTGCTGACGCTTGCCGGTTTTGCCGCGAGTTTTTTAAGCAACCAACCCGGCGTCACGGTCTTGGAATGGCTGGGCTGGAGAATTGAAGCCCGCACCAGCGTGCTGATGGTGATCGTGATCGCAACGATCATCATAGCCGTGATGATTGATCGCATCATTGGCATGATTGCAGGTTTGCCCAGTCGAATTTCAGGCTCGCTAAGCGATCGCCGATTGCGCCAAGGCAATCAAGCGCTGGCCATTGGTCTGGTCGCCGCTTCTGCGGGTGATGGCCGTGAAGCCTTGCGTCAAGCCAAGCGCGCAAAACGCTTAATGGGTGAAGATCCTTTAACGCATTTGCTCGCCGCCCAAGCCGCCACCCTGACTGGCGATGCCCAAGCCGCGAGCCGGTATTTTGAAGCCCTCGCCGAAGACCGTCAAACAGCGTTCTTTGGCAAAGCCGGCTTGATGCGATTGGAATCAGAACGCGGCGATCATGACGCGGCGTTAAACGCCGGCCGTGAAGCCTTCGCGCTCAACAACAACACCCCAAGTTTTGCCAAAGCGCTCTATGCGCTGGCGGCTCGTCAAGGCCATTGGGATGAAGCCTTGGATGCGCTTAGCGTGGCGGAACGCGACCCAAGCATGGACAAAGCCATGGTGAGCCGCGGTTACGCCGCCTTGTATTATTCCCAAGCCCAAGACCGCGCTCAAAAAAAGGACGATGACGCGGCTGTCCTTGCGCTCTTAAAAAAGGCGCTCAAACACGACCCCGGCCTCACCCCAGCGGTGCTTGATGCCGCCGCCCGCTATACCGATATGGGCAAGATGCGGCAAGCGCGGCAAGTCCTCACCACTGGCTTTGCGCATACCCCTCACCCTTCCATCACCAAAGCACTGTTTGAACTTCTTGGGGGTGATGCCAAAGCGCTGTCGACATTGATCAAGCAAACCGATCAAAACGGCAATCCTGCCGATGCGCTGATTGAAGTGGCCGTTCTTGCGGTGATGGTTGAATTATGGGGGGAAGCACGACGTTTGCTCGCGCTCGTGGCGGCTGACGATCGCCACCTGCGGTATTGGCAAGTCTATGCCGATTTCGCCGATCGCGCCCCGCCACCGCCCAAAGGCAAGACAGCATCTTCAGACGAAGACGAGCCAGATCGCCACCACGCGCTCACCATGGCCGCCAACGCCAAACGCCCCAAGGCTTGGCAATGTTCCGCCTGCCATCACCATAGCGAGACGTGGCAAGCGCATTGCCCCGATTGTGGGCATTTCGCCGCCATGGCCTGGCGGTAGCGGGATCGCTTGGGTGAGATTTTCGGCGTTTGACCTTTGCCCGATGTTGCGATAAAGAGAGGAGCAGGTTTGAGGATGAGCGCGTGATATGGCTTGCCCATGCATCGGCCAAGGCTGGATTTTCCATGCCGCCAGCCGATGATGTTAAAAGTGCTATTTTGCGTTATTCATCAAATCTTTAGCATAAAATGACGCTGGTGTAGCTCAGCCGGTAGAGCAACTGATTCGTAATCAGTAGG
>CAYNQW010000145.1:0-4692 GCA_964399415.1 uncultured Hyphomicrobiales bacterium | reverse complement strand
AGGAACAGCGGCTTTTATATTATTGCGCGCTAGAGGAGATGTTTTTGGCTATGCCTTTGGTGTTGTGGTGATGGCCAATACATTGCTGGCGCTTCCGTTTGCGTATCGGTTGCTTGAACGGCGTATGATCACTGTGCTGACGCGACATGATCGTTTGGCGTTACAACTCGGGATCAACGGCTTCACCCGATTAAAAGTGTTAACGTTGCCCGCGTTAAGTCAAGATATAGGGCTGGTGGCTGGGCTATCGGCGGCATTATCTCTTGGTGACCTTGGGGTGATTGCGCTTTTTGCCAATGCTGACTTTAGAACCTTGCCTTGGCTGCTTTATCAGTTATCGGGTAAATATGCCGCCGCTGAAGCCAACGCGTTGGCACTGGTTTTACTGCTCATGACGGTGGGGCTTTTTATGGTCACCCGCAGGGTTATGCAGCGATTGTTAGGAGGACGATATGCTTGAATTGAAAAATGTTCGTTTTTCTTATCCATCTTCTGATGACAACGCCTCAACATCATTTTGTTTTAACGTGACCGTAAAAAAGGGACAGATAGTCGTTGTCGAAGGTCGCTCTGGCGTCGGCAAATCAACATTATTGAATCTTGTCGCGGGTTTTCTAACGCCTCAAAGCGGTGATATTTATTGGCAAGGGCAAGATTTAACCTCTCTTCCCCCTGCCGATCGCCCGCTTTCTATGATCTTTCAAAACCATAATTTGTTTGAACACCTAACCTGCCGCCTGAATGTGGCGTTGGGGTTGCGCCCATCATTATTGTTAAGCGATGCAGAATGGCACGCCATTGATGGGGTGATGGATGATCTTGGCATTGGCGCGATTAAACAACGAAAACCTGATGATGTTTCTGGCGGACAGCAGCAACGCGTAGCACTGGCGCGGGCATTAATCCGAGCCAATTGGCAAGATCGTGACCTCCTTTTGTTTGATGAACCTTTTAGCGCGCTCGATCAAGAAACCCGGTTGGATTGCATTGATGTGGTCAAGCGTGTATTGGCGTCAAAATCAATGGCGGCACTGATGGTCAGCCATGATCCTGAAGATGCCAAACGCTTGGGCGCGGATGTCATTTCTCTGTAAAGCATCATCTATTTTTCAGCGTTAAATCCTTTGTTTCTATCTGTGGCTATGCCAAAGTAATTGGCGAATTTCAGTTGAAGGATTTTGTCATGAATGGCGGTGAGATTATCGTAAAAAGCCTAGAAACGCAGGGAGTTGATCGCCTTTTCTGTATTCCGGGTGAAAGTTTTCTTCCTGTATTGGACGCGTTGCAAACTTCGTCTATTGAAACTGTCTTGGCGCGTCAAGAAGGCGGCGCGGCGATCATGGCCGAAGCCGATGGGAAATTAACAGGCCGCCCGGGTATTGTCTTGGTGACAAGAGGGCCTGGTGCCACCAACGCTTCTTCAGGTATTCATATCGCGCAACAAGACTCAACGCCGATGATCATGCTGGTGGGTCAAGTCGCGCGGGATATGCGAGGCCGTGACGCGTTTCAAGAAGTCAATTTTGACAAGATGTTTGGTGATATGGCTAAGCATGTTGAGGAAATCAATGACGTTTCCAGACTCCCAAAAGCCATGGAAGATGCTTTTCGGATTGCCATGGAAGGTCGGCCAGGGCCGGTGGTGATCAGCCTGCCCGAAGATATGCTTTATGATGAAATGGCGATCACGGCAGAAGATTTGCCGCCGCGGGTTGACATCACTCACCCTGCCCCAAAGCCAGATGATATATTCGCGCTCAAAGCCATGCTTGATGGCGCCTCGCGTCCATTGGTGATTGCTGGTGGGCCTTTATGGGACGCGGATGCTATCGCAAGCCTCGAACAGTTTGCGGCGGCATTTAATCTTCCTATTGCTTGTTCTTTTCGACGCCAGCGGGTGATGAACAACCTATCGCCCTATTACGCTGGAGATTTAGGATTAGGGTGCAATCCTGCATTATTAAACCGCATTAAAACGGCTGATTTACTGATATTGCTAGGGGGGCGGTTATCGGAAATTCCCTCGCAATCCTATAGCTTGCTTGATATTCCCACCCCTCAAATGCCGTTTGTTCATGTGCATAGTGACGTCCATGAACTCGGCAAGGTTTATGCGCCTGCCCTCGGCATAGAAACAAATCCAAAGCAATTTTTAGAGGCGATGTTAGCCCTCAAGCCTCAGGTTGATCCAGCGCACTCACCCTTACCGGAGCATCAATCGTATCAGGGCTGGACCGACACGATGCCGAATCCGCCGGGTGATGTGAATATGGCGGAGATCATGCGTTATTTGCGGGAAACCTTACCGCCAGAAGCGATCATGACCAATGGCGCGGGCAATTATGCCACATGGCTTCACCGTTATTATCATTTCCGCCACCCTCAAAGCCAATTGGCGCCAACCTCTGGGTCGATGGGCTACGGTATTCCTGCGGCGGTGGCAGCAAAAGCACGATTTCCTGATCGACCTGTTTTAGCTTTTGCCGGCGATGGCTGCTTTCAAATGACCATGCAAGAACTCGCCACCGCGCGTCAGATCAACGCCAATATCATTGTGATCGTTGTTGATAATGGCATGTATGGCACGATCCGAATGCATCAAGAAACGCATTTCCCGGGGCGCACCCGGCACACTGATTTGGTGAATCCTGATTTTTGCGGCATTGGTGAGGCAATGAGATTCCATGTGGAAAAGGTATTAAAAACAAATGATTTCACCGATTCACTTACACGCTGCATGAATTCAGGAAAGCCAGCGCTGATTCACATCAAGATTGACCCCGAAGCCATCACGCCGATGAAAACCTTATCGGAGATTCGCAACGCTAATACCCCGAAATGATCGCCACGCTTAAAGGGATGCTGATTTAGAGAACTGAATCCAACGCGTTTAGCATTTTTACAATTTCATCACGGCTGGTGTAATGCACAAAAGATAGGCGAACGACGCCTTCTTGGGTTTTGATGCCCATGGCTTCTAAGGGGCGGACAGCATAGAAATCCCCTGCCCCAGCCATAATCCCTTGATCCGCCAATTTGCTGGCAATGTCTTCGGCGTGATGATGGGTGGGGGCAAAAGCCACGGTGGGCGCCCTTATTTCAGCATCCCCCGGACCAATCAAGCGAATATCATTGCGGGCGTTCAAATAATCGAGCACCAATTTCAAATTATTCACTTCAGCCTGACGAAACAATGCCTCCACTCGATGAGGGCGTTGCCCGTCATCGGCACCACCATGATGGGCGTCAATCGCGTCAAAATAATCAAAAATACCATTGCTGGCCGCCACTTGCGCATGATCTGGCCCTGCGGGAACCATGTATTTATGCGGGTTTTCGTGGTTAAAATAATGCGCTTGCGGGGCGATTAAGGAACGGGCGTTTTCACGAATCACCATAGCACCTTGATGAGGGCCGTAGGTCTTATAAAGGGAAAACAAATAAACATCGGCTCCAAGCGCGGAAACATCCGGCAAGCCATGGGGACAATATGAAACACCATCGACCACTAAAATACCGCCAGCATCATGAACAAGATCAGCCACGGCGCGTACATCATGGATTTCCGCAACAACATTAGAGCAATGCGTCATGGCAACAATTTTGACGCGATCCGTCATCAACCCCATTAAGGCGCGAATATCAAGCCGCCCTGTTTCTGGATCAATCGGCCAGATGGTCACATTAAGGCCCCGAGATTCCATGCGCCGCCAAGCGCCAGCATTGGCTTCATGCTCTTGTTCCGACACAATGACCTGATCCCCTTCTTGCAACCGGCCTAAGAAGGCCTGTGCCAAGACATAGGTGTTTTGGGAAGTGGAAGGGCCATACATCACTTCATCTTCGCGAACATTCAGATAACGCGCCAACCGTTGATGCGCTAAATCCATTTCATCCCCTGCTTCAATCGAAGCCTTGAAAAATCCATAGGGCTGAACTTTTCGGTGATGGAAATAATCTTGGAAACGGTCAATCACCTGTTGGCACATATATGACCCGCCAGCGTTTTCAAAAAACGCTTGCCCTTCGAGCGATGGCGATTGAAAAGCGGGAAATTGGCGGCGGACAAAATCGAGATCCAATGTGCTCATGTTGGCCTCCTGATCCATGGATAAGTTTGAGCGTTTCTTTGATAAACGCCTTAGTGTGACGAATAAAAAACCTCCATGCAAGCGTGCCGCAACTTCACCATTTTGTGAACGCAAAAAAACCTTGTCTTTAAGAGAATATTAAACCTTGGCGCTTAAACTTTCCCTTGGAGGAGCAGTTATGCTTATGGAATTGATAAAAATGTTTGCCTATTGGGTATCGTTATCGGTGTTTTTGATGGTCTGGGCGATTGGATTTTCATTGGTGGTCTAAACTTTTCACCAGTCACAAGAACCAAGGCAAAATTCCATAACATGAGATAAACTGACAAAAGACGTCATGTTCAATTTATCAAAGCGTCATCGCGGGATGATCGAGATGGCAACGGCCATGGTTCTATCAGGAACCTTAGGGTTTTTCGTTCTGGAAACCGAACAACCCGCGCATCAAGTCGTGTTTTACCGCTGTTTATTGGGGATGATATTTATCGGCATCATGGCCGTAATTTTTTGCCTCTTTCCCTTTTCAGCGCTGACCTGGAAATCTTTTATACTTTGCATCCTTTGCGGATTTGCAATTGTTGCGAATTGGATTTTGCTTTTT
>CAYNQW010000144.1:0-4715 GCA_964399415.1 uncultured Hyphomicrobiales bacterium | reverse complement strand
ATCGGGGTGATGTCCGATGACCAAGTCAAAGGCCTCTTCCAGTAGCCGCAACGCCTTAGCTCAGCCGCGCACGCAGCGCCAAAACTCATAATCATTTGTGGCCGTCAAATAGCGGCCGCGCTGCTCAAGATAAAAGGCACGCTGTTTCAGAAACTGGATATAGATACCAGTCAGCGCCGCCTCGCATTGGTCCCGGCTGGCATAATAGGCCCCATTGGCAGACGAGGCAGCTATCCGCCCATCGAGGCTGGATCTCTCCAGCACGAAGCTACCGGATTGTGCCAAAAGCACCGGCTGGTTAAGAACCGCCTCCTGCCGCACCGGCTGATCAGAACACCCGGCCGCCAAAAGCAAAAATGCCAGCAGGCAGGACCGCACTGTTTTTGGGTCTGAAAAATACATCTGCTCAGGCTCTGGACTTTCGCGGGCAAAGAACTGACTTGCCCAAAGTTTCAGTTTAGTTTTAACTTATAACACTAATTTTTACTGCGAAACAGGGTTAGGTTATGGAAAGTTTTTATCTGTTGTTGATTTTGACCTTTGGAAGTGGCGGTAACACGCTCAGCTTTGACAGCGTGCATGACAAATTCCAGAACCGCACCTCTTGTGAAGCTCGCCTGACCATGACCTACAACGCCCAGCTGAAAGCCAAGGGCTTCACCTTGGAAAATAACGCCGAGGGCTATCTGAAAGCGACCAATGGCACCGAGACCTGGATGTGTGACCAGCTGACGCTGCCCTCGCGATAGAAGGCAGGGGGGGGCGCACAGGCTCCAGATTGCCGTTCCAAAATACCCAAAATGTCTGCGTCTCAATATATGAGCGCTGTTATACCCAGAGTTGCGCCAAAGAGCTGCCCTGGTATCCTTGCGGTTTTTCTTATCTCCAACGGGGGGATGCAGGGGAGCTTGCACAGGCCAATCAAGAGAAGTAAAAAGGGAAATTCGAATACAGATTTCAATAAGTCAGTTTAAAGCTGGTAAATACTTCCTGAATATAATATTCTTAATTCGACATTAAGTCGGCTAAGGAATATATCATGACTAACAAAACCTCACGCGATAATGTTTTGTCGGCTGGAGTTGAAGAAACCACGTTGGGTGGGAGAATATATGCCGCTCGAAAAAAGGCTGGCATGAGCATCTATATGGCGGCTAATTTGCTTGGCGTAAAACACAGCACTCTCAAATCATGGGAGAATGATAGAAGTGAGCCAAGGGTAAATAAGCTTAACTCATTGGCAGGATTGCTGGGGGTCAGCCCCACCTATTTTCTTGCAGGAGAGGGAAATAGCGGCAAATCTGTTTCATCCAACCGGGGCAGAAGCGAGAAATTGCTGGAGATGATGAAGCATGAAATCTCTCTTGCGAAAAAAGAGCAGAAGTCTCTGACAGGACGCATACGAAAACTCGAGATGCTGATTAATAAATTTTGATTGTTTAGCGCGTCATACCTTGTGTCCATTTTCACTGAGCTTGCCGGTATTTGTTTCCTGATGAAGCCTCTCTCTTACAAGCCAGACCTTTAATGAACCGGCTCTTACCCGGCATTTGCAAGAACATTGAACCTAATGCCCAGAGCCCTGCTCCGGGTCTGAAGGTTGGTCTTATACAACATATTAATTGATAAGTTTTGCCAAACTGGGTGTGGCCAGGGATAAGTCCAATATGGAGCGAAACTCGTATTGGATATTGTCCCCTTGGGCGGTAACCTTTAGCCGGTCCCATACCCTCAGGGGGACACCCTCTATCCCCGACCACGCTTCGATTATATCCAATGCCAGGCGCGTTTGAAGCTAGGATAGTCGGCCTCATTATCACCAGATGAAAAACTAAGGGAGGGGCGTTTTATCGCTGTGCGGTCTAGAGTCCCTGAAATCACTATACAGATATTCCGGGCTTTACCTTTGCAAGTGCCCAAGATCTTTAAGTTCCCCATATCTTTTAATGCCTTTATTCTTGGGTTCGGTTAATCCAA
Source organism: uncultured Hyphomicrobiales bacterium (assembly GCA_964399415.1). Classification (GTDB taxonomy): domain Bacteria; phylum Pseudomonadota; class Alphaproteobacteria; order Puniceispirillales; family UBA1172; genus JAGWAQ01. The sequence continues at coordinate 2,738 of CAYNQW010000144.1, read as the reverse complement.
CAGATTGCGGCACCGCTCATCAATTATTGAGTCTGGCACAAAAAAATCTAAGATGATTCTAGCTTTGTCTCACTTAATTGGAGGAGTGATATGCATTATTCACCAAGAGCAGAAATTTGCCCGTTGCCATACTCCCCGTTCAAATCCTGCACAGTGCCGCGCCCTATTGGCTGGTTATCCACCCGCAGTGAAAAAGGCATCGACAATCTTGCTCCTTATAGCCAATGGCAAAATATCAGTTTTGACCCTCCGATTGTGATGTTTTCAGCCCAGCGTAACGGGGATGGTTCTCGCAAGGATACAGTGGTTAATGCTGAGGCACTTGGCTGGTTTGTATGGAATATGGCGAGCTATGAATTAAAAGAGGCGGTGAATATCTCAGCAATGGAGCTGGGCCCGGATATTGATGAGTTTGAGCGGGCCTCGGTCGGCAAGCTCGACTGTCTTTCTGCGCCCTGTGCGCGGGTAGCTGAAAGCCCGGTGCATTTTGAGTGCCGCGTCATAAAGATGCTTACCTTTGAAGGAAACTCCCCTCAGGGCACTGCAGATGTTGTGTTTGGGGAAGTTGAGCAGATTCACATTGATGATAAGTTCTTAACCAAAGACGGCAAGTTGGATGTGCTTAAAATAAGGCCGATTTCCCGGCTGGGTTATTATGACTATACCTCAATAACCGATATATTTGAGATGCAAATACCTCAGATGGAGGGAGCTTTGGCAAGCGGCCTTGAGGGACGGCCCAGCCGGTAAAGACCCCTATCATAGAGAGGCAACTGATAAGGGGAAACTTTCAATCCGCATATGCGCTTTTCTCTGGCTCGGCTGGCTGTTGAATAGACCAGAGATGGGAATAGCAACCCCGATCAGTTTTCAACAATAGTTTGAAAAGACACTCTCAGGCTGCGGCGATGATAAAGAAGACGGTATTTCAGGGGTTGCTACTGCGCAAACGCAGAATATCGTTGAAAATGGGGGTATGCCAGATGCTCTGCACCCTGATCGAGATATATTAGGCAATCTATCGTAATCCGCTTCTCACGGCTTATCGTAAATCATTCACCAGTAAGGCAATCTCGCCCTATTGAACTATTGAGCGCTATCGCTCAGGAGACCCTGAAATGATTCGTAGAACCTTTATTGCTGCGGTGGCAGCCACAACCATCTCTATGTCTGCATTCGCTGGCGGGCATGGGCCAAAAGATATTGTTGATACCGCTGTTGCAGCGGGCAGCTTTAATACCCTCGTTGCCGCAGTGAAAGCAGCCGGGCTGGTGGATGCTCTTAAAGGAGACGGTCCCTTGACAGTCTTTGCGCCGACTGACGAGGCCTTTGCAGCTTTGCCAGCGGGCACTGTAGAGAGCCTGTTGAAGCCGGAAAACAAGGACAAGCTGGTTAATATTCTGACCTACCATGTGCTTGCCGGAAAAGTGATGTCTGGGGATATTGCCGGCAAATCTCTGGAAGTTAAAATGTTGAATGGGTCTACTGCAAAAGTTGACGCAACCTCTGGCGTTAAAATCGATGCGGCCAATGTTGTCGCTGCTGATATTGAAGCAAAGAATGGCGTTATTCATGTAATTGACGCCGTTATCCTCCCATCCAATTAAAAAAAGCTAACGAGGGGTAGCCGCTAGCTGTTACCCCTCGCCACCGCCCAATTCTGGCCGTAACCCAATTCTGGCCTTAACGCGACTTTGGCACAAAAGAGCAGATTGACAGCGCCTGTCATTCTTCTAAAATGGCAGAAAAGCTTGGTTTCATGCTGAAATCAGTGCCTATATAGGAATGTCTATCCCCTCATCCGGCACCAATTCCCAGCAGATATTTGCACTAACCCATTGAAACGCAAGCTTTCCACCAGATGTGAGGGCTTGCGTGATGCACAAAGTGAGACAGCACTCTCAAATCTTGTTCATCCACTCAGACAACACCTCTAGCTTATAACCATCTCCGTAACTATGACCGATGCCAGCAGTTGTCCAGCCACCTAGCTGGTCTATTATGTCTGCTGGGCACTGAACGGCCCTTAGCCTATCTCTAAACGAGTGCCTGAATGAATGAATTACAAATCCGGCACCGAACTCTAAGCGCATCCACTTGTTCAAGGTTGCGCTGGCGCTGTTTGATTTGCTGCCATCATAACTGCAATATCTAGGAAAAAGCAGCTTCTCATGATTGGAAGAAGCATAAGCCCGCTTTGTGGCCCACAGTGAAGGGCCAACAAGCGGGATGATGCGTTTGCTGCTCGGGGTCTTAAGACCACGCCACTTATGACTTTCAAGGCATATATGAGGGATGGGAACCTCCAACTTAACATCATCTTTTGACAGCCCTATTGCTTCTGAGAGACGCATGCCGCTCTCAGTTATAAGAGCTAATAGCCAGCGCGGCTCGTCATCCAGTTCTCTGCATCTTCTCTGGACTTCTTCTAACTTCTCAATTGGAACAGGCTTTCTCTCAGTTACATCAGACTTTTTGGGCACGAAAGTGTGCGAGAACGGGTTTTGTCCTTCTATACCGCACTCCCTCATAGTCAGATTGATGACTGCTTTGACCGTATTGAAAATCCGTCGGACCGAGCTTGAGGAAAGATGCCTGTCAAAAAGCCAATCTCTGAATGAAGCAGCATCTGAAGAGGAATATTTATCGATAGGTCTGTCTCCCAGACAGCTCATCACATAGCCTGTATTTCTCTTCACTGCCTGAATGAAAACCTTGTTTTGCTGGCTCTTTAGCTT
>CAYNQW010000143.1:0-4727 GCA_964399415.1 uncultured Hyphomicrobiales bacterium | reverse complement strand
AAAACCGGCCAAAAATTGGCGCCTTTTCCACTGCCATACTAGCTAGCATAATCAGGAACCCCGCCCCCCTCTATGATGATAGACACACGCGGGGCAACTTCCCTGAGAATTCGTCCGTCGAGCCCGCACGCTGTGGCGCCGGCTACAACCTGTAATTAACCTTCTCCTGAAGGCACGAGGTTTATCGGCGGGATGTTACAGGCACTAAATAGTGCGCGATGATATAAATCCGCGAGTTTACCAAGAACGACTAGCACAAAGACAGAAATAACTGCGTTACGGAGTGCTACATGCCCATTCCATCAGCCGGGGCAGGGACTTCTCAAAAAGGTCATAGTGTTCAACCACCTTTTTTCTGGCACTCGCTCCGAGTCTCGCCCTCAGCTTTTCATCGAGCAGCAGTGTTTCGACCGCCCCCACAACAGCTTCCGGGCTGAAGAAGTCAACGAGCAGACCCTCTTTGTCATGGGTGACAACTTCGTTAACTGGTCGAGTGTCGCTAGCCACAATAGCACAACCCATACTCATGGCTTCCATGAAGCTCCAGCTCAACACAAACGGATAGGTCAGATAGATATGAACAGTAGATATCGACAGCACCGACAGGAAATCTTCGTATTGCAACCTACCCAAAAAATGCACCCGCGACTTAAATTCTTTTGGGAGATTCGAAATGTTCTCTGCTTCAAGGATATTCTTCCAGGAATCGCCATTTTTGGGCCGTGAGCCATACCCTTTGCCCTCGTTTCCGACAATGAGGATCTGTAACTCCGAATCAATAGCGAGCAACCTTGGCACGGCTCTCATGAAGGTATGGAAGCCCCGCGTCGGCTCAAGGGTCCGTGATACATAAGTAAGCACTTTGTTGTCACTGCGCAACTGAATATTTGAGGGCACAGTAAAAGAGCGCCCAGGATCCCGGCGGACCTTGGACGTATTGATTCCATCATGAATCACAGTGATTTTTTTTCTGATGCGCTCGGGGAATGTGCTGGCTTGCCAATGAGTCGGCGCCAGTAGCTGATCAGCTACTTCAAAATGGGAAAGCATGCTTAGATTTTTCATCTGCAGACGGCAAGCATTCAATGGATCTGTCACCGGAAATTCCGGATCAAAGCCAGTGTCAGCACCCTCTGCAAGGTAATAAAATTCACAGTAGATTTTCAAAATCGCGTCAGGCCAGACTTCTTTGAGAAACAAGCTTTCACCCCACCCAGGGTGCGCGATTATGATATCCGGTATGTATCCCGCTTCCTTCATTGATAGTGCATATTTAGCGCACGATTGCCCCCGGATTACCTTACTTTCCAGGTCCAGCAACCAGTCGTGGATCCCCTTGGTGTTGCCGCGTAAAAGCGGGTAGCTATGGAGCGCGATCTTTTTGTTTACCTGCACATTTTTGAGGTTTTGCTTCGGCACGAGCACGGCCACTTGGTGGCCCGCCTTTTGGAGTGCGGGTGCCAGGAACTTGAACTGGCCCGGGAAATTTTGGTGAATGAACAGAATTTTCATTGCTCTGCGACAGCGCTACTGGGCCAGTTCTAGATGGCTCGAAATCCAATTAGAATCTGAACTCCGAAATTGTTTTTTGATCCTCCCGATTTGACGGCTGTCCAATTGGTCATATCCCTTGCCTGTATCGCTCGAGGTCTGCGACATTAATTCTTTGCTTCCAAAGCTTTTACCGGCATATTCGGAAAAATCGGGCCCAAGTGCAGAGTAGAAGTGGCGATAAAGGAGCGAAAATTCAGGGGCAGGTGACTGTTTTAGCGTCTCGTATCTTAGAGGGTATGAGTTGAGGATTCCTTTGTAGGCGTCCCATGAACGAAGAAAGTTCATATACCAAGGTATGTAATATTCTATGCTGTAGTCCATAAGTTGCTCGAGCGACCAACTACGCATGTCATCAGTAAGCCATACAAAGCTGTAACCATATTGGCCAGGGTTTGCGGCCGGCAAATCCAGCTTAACTCTTAAATCTCTTGCGAAACTGACAACGGCATCATATGGATTACGAGTCAGGATAACCGACTTAATTTTGAAGTCCTGCAATAAAGTGACGTTATGGGGGGCTGCACGCATGTGAAGCTGCGACACAAATCCCGTTTCTAAGGTATCCAATAGAGCGGGGACATAAAGATCGTGCTCATTCGAACTGTAGGTATAGCACAGCCTGCGCACTCGTATCCGGAGGGACTTACTCAAAACATTTGTGACCCACGTAGAGCCGGACTTCGGGATCGCACATACAGCCAGCCGGACCTTTTTAGCGGGAGCTAATGCCCAGCGACTATTTTTTATATTAGCCTGTTTTCGCGTGGCCTCAAACAGCTGAGACACTGCGGCGTCATCAACCATTTGCGTTTAATCTGAACTTTCAAAGGAGAGTGATTCTGGGAGGGTAAAATCCCCGTCATCTCCGTTGGGGGCACCCACCAGATCAAGAAGCTCCCGCCTGCTCGAGTCGAGCGCGCGACGCAGAGCCTCTATGTCTAGCATCCGTTGGCGAAGAGATGTGCGAAAATAAACGACCTGTTCCGCCAACTTTTTAAATTCTTCGGACTGCTCAGCGAGGACGTAACTCTCGCCCGCCAACGTAAAAACCGGTGAGTCGGACGATGCTTTTTTAGATCCTTTGCCACTCGTTTTCATTTATTGTAAATCATCTGAAAGAGGGGCGAAGGTTACATTCTCCGCGCAAATCGATCTGATCCATTTCAGAGTTTTCTCGACTTCAATTTTTTCTTTCAAGTAGTTCTTTTCTAATTTCTGAGTCCTCTCTCCAGGATTGAATGGTTCTCCATTCTTTGAATTCGCATCCCAAGCGGGGCTGTCTGTGAGAGCTCCCTCATGCTCCGAGAGATCATAAGCGTCGATCAAGGCCTTCACTATAGCTTCTTTACCCCCTTCCCGTAGGCAGGCGTCAAAATTGATTACGCTATCGGGTCGCAGGGTCGCCGAGCGGGCTCGGAGTTTCTGCATTTCGGTCATCCAAACCAGGCCAACTTTTTGCAGGGGTTTTAGGTCAGCTAGTTCAAGTTTTCTGAACGTACATAGGCGATTAAAGTAACCTACCCTGCGCTGTGACGATCCCGGGGCCACGGCGTCGCCATATAGACCCTTGCTCGTAATTGCGTGGGACAGAAAGTCTTTTGCCGTAGTGTACAGTAGCGCGTCACGGGTCTCGACATTCACCTTCGGTAAAGCTTCGTCTACTATCGGCGGCAGGATCAGGTTTCCACTGGTGTGTTTTATAAAAATATGGTCTGCCCCACCGCGCCGAAACATATTATAGATTGAACAAAGTATGAGCGGCATCTCCTTGGCGAATACGTCGTTGGTGCCGTCTATATGGTCATAGTACCGACTCACGATATCTCTAAAAATGGTCGGCTCACGAAATGACACCGCGGAAGGTATCGACTGTACGACCTTCGCCAACAGTGTTGATCCAACATGAGATATATGGAAGAGCTGGTAAATCGTCTTATCGCTTTCCATTTTCTGAGAAATCTGCACTAAGTCGGTCAGTTTTACCTGCGCCGTAGTGGACATTCCGACCGCGCGGTTATCCAGAAACGTGGATTCGGCAACGCTGTTATCGGCTAATTTCCTGAACACGACGGCACGATTGGCTGCCAAGGCTACGGGGAGCCATGTCGGATCATTGATGATGTCGTTGGGGGTCATAAGTACACCTAGGGCGTGAGTAGCCTCATTAGTTGGAAGTAAGTGTAATTAAGACGTTTCAAATGTGGGTCCTCAGAATCAATATTATGCGCGTCTTTCAAGCCCGACATCGCCTTGTTCATTCGCACCAGTACTTCTCTGGACTCTGCGTTGGGTATCAAGCTGCTGATCCAGCCAACAACTCCGATTCGCTCACCTTCTAGCACAGGAGCGACCCTGTGCAACACCCCTGTTGGATAAAGCAACATCTGCCCGGCTTTGGGTTTGAATTTGCGAACATGACCGTCTTCATCTGTCATGAGTTCGCCACCCTCGTATGTCTCAGGCTCCGCCAAGAATAACGTGAAGCTGAGATCGGTCCGGTGACCGTTCATGTGTGAGAAATCTACGTGCCAGCCGTATGTGTCGCCCGGTGTGTACTTATTGGCACGGACCCCAAGGATGGCCTTAGGGAACATTTGAGCTTTAACGGGCCCGTCCCCCAAGATAACCGTGTTCAACATTTGAGCGAACGGTTTAAAGTTTGGGTCCCGCGGATAGGCCTGGAAATTACTCTTGATTTCTGCGGCGCCACCCTTCGCGGTTGCTTTCCCATCTTCCCAATTCAGCTTCTTTGTGAGCTCTAGATATTCTGCTGCCTTCTCCTTAGAGAGGACTGTAACAAGTTTCATGCGATTCCTCGTTGCTTAGCTCGCCGTTAGTGGGTGTTCTATAGTGTAAGTGTACTGAAATTCTGTTCTTCAACCCCAGTTAGGACGCTCGTGTGCTACGGCTACCTAACTTGGCGCGAAGTCCGTTCTTGTAAAAAGTGTCGTCTATTTTGACGCTCAGAGCTAGTCGGTCAACCGGTGATCGGTATGCGTTTGTCACTCACGCCGGTGGTCCGCCGTTGGCGAAGTATATCCTTTATTCGCGAATTAGAGGTAGACCACAGTTATTTCACTCGAAGCGAATAGACTTCCTGCATCGGCTATTTCTGTCCTAAAAAAAAGCCCACCTCGAAAGGTGGGCTTTATGCTTAGGCAAACGCCCATCGC
>CAYNQW010000142.1:0-4806 GCA_964399415.1 uncultured Hyphomicrobiales bacterium | reverse complement strand
TCAGCAAATCAGACATAGGAACTCCTGCAGATCAAGGCCTGAAGATTATGGCAAACTGCCAAAATTTGTTGGGGACAAGCCGCTTCAATGAAGCAATTACTCTCCCTTTATAGCCGATATTTTATTCACGTCAATGATTTGCAAAGATTGTCTTTCCTTTGTAGGATTTTAAGCGAAAGAAAAACAACCAAGTGAAAGGGTGCTGACCATGGATGATGATCTTGAGGCGTTAAAGCCCGGCCAGCAACCTGATGAATTTGAACGCTGGAATATCGAAGACCTAGAAGCGTATAAAGCGCGATTACAGGCCGAAATTGACGCGATTGATGCCGTGATCAGCGGCAAATCATCGGTGCGAGATTTAGCGGAAAATTTATTCAAATCGTAACCACATTCAAAGATTAAATGAGGATTTTCATGACCAGTTGTTGTGTTTTTATCACCGGCGCCACCAGCGGCATTGGCCTTGGAATCGCCAAAACCATTGCTTCAGCAGGTCATCATATTGCGTTTAACGGCTTGGCTGATGCCGATGAAATTGAGGCGATTAGCGCCGAATTAAAAGAACTTGGCGCCGCTAGTGTCCATTATTTCAACGCTGATATGCGCGATCCTAGCGCGACAAGAGCGATGATCACCGCCGCTGAAACCGCCATGGGACGCCTTGATGTCTTGATCAATAATGCAGGCATCCAGCATGTGGCGCCGATTGAAGATTTCCCCATCCCGAAATGGGATGATGTCATTGCCATTAATTTAACGGCGCATTTTCACACCATCGCGGCGGCGATTGATGGGATGCGGGCTCGGGGCTTTGGGCGGATCATCAATATTTCTTCGGTTCATGGCTTGATCGCTTCCGTCAATAAATCGGCCTATATTGCCGCAAAGCATGGTGTTGTTGGCCTCACGAAAGCTGTCGCCTTGGAATGCGCCACCGATGGCATCACCGTCAATGCCATTTGCCCGGCTTGGGTGAAAACGCCTTTGGTCGAAGCGCAAATTCACGCAAGAGCGCAGGCCAATTGCACCAGTTTTGATGAAGAAAGCGTTGCCATTGTTCAGGAACGTCAACCCAATCAATCCTTCGTGACGCCAGAACAAATCGGTGGGCTTTGCCTTTATTTGATGAGCGAGGCGGCCTCAAGTGTCACGGGGATTGCCATGCCGATAGATGGCGCTTGGACAGCGCAATAAAGCACAACAAAACTCAATCGTCTTTAGCGGCGGGAAGCGGCATCAAACGGTCGGGGAAAAGCGGGGTGATCGCTTGCCCTTCAGCGGTTAAGTCAGTTTCTTCCCTCAGGGCATCAAGGCGGATGGACGCAAGCCCTAACCAGCCGTCATCATCTTGGACTAGGCCAAAGACTTGGCCGACCAGTCGATCCCCGGCCATCACATCGCTAGGCGTTTCAATAGCCTGATTGAGGCGAACCGGCAAATAACTGCGTTTCAATAAGCCGCGATAACGGGTGCGCGCGGTGACTTCTTGGCCAATGTAACAGCCTTTTTGAAAACTGATGCCATCGTTCAAATCAAGCCGAGCTTCAAGCGGCAGGGCCTTTTCAGGCGGCAGATCAATTGCTCCTTCGGCCACGCCATGGCGATATCGAAAGGCTTGCCAAAGCGCGTCGTCTTGCGGGAGGCTTGCCGATGGATTGGCTTGAGCCGCAGGCGCATAAACCCGCCGTACCGTGCCGTCAAATCGAGGGTCAATCAAGCCATCATCAGCGCCAATCTTCACCTGAATCGTGCGGTCATCTGGCGTGATCGTGACGGGGCGGCGCATACGATAAAGCGCCATTTTTTTAATGAAATCAGCCCGTCTTTCCGCGTCCACTTCAACCACCAGATCATCGCCATCACGGCTGATCAAAAGATCAAAAAGCACCCGGCCTTGGGGCGTTAACAGCATCGCGGGTCGCAATTGATCATCGGGGATCGTGGTGGTGTCGGCGGTGATCAAATCGTTCAGAAAATCGGCAGATTCAGCACCGCCAAATCGAACCAATGCTCTTGTTGACAGGGTTAAACTTGTTGGCGGTGATGCGGTGTTGCTCATTGAACCTCGACGTCGCCTTGATACTGGCGCAAGTAAAAATGTTTTTTGCCTGCCCAGAAACAGCGATCTTGGTCAGGCTTGGCTTCGATGAAATCATCCATCGCTGTTGTATGAAATATTTGGGTGCAGCCCAGAAATTTCAAGCCAATCGTGGTTTCGGTGAAATTGGCTTTGCCCTTGCGTTCTTGTTTGACGGTGATCCGAGGCATATTGGCTTGAAAGCATTGCCCCGCGCGCTGTTTCTTGCAGGCTTCTGTTTCAGGGCTGTTTAGCATCTTCATATAGGTCACGCGATCACCATCAAAAAGAAAACCATCATCATCCAGCATAGCGCATCCATCGGCAGGCGGCGTCTGTTTGCCGGCAAATTCACATTCAAACCACAGGCCATCCCAGCGATCGCTCGCATGGCTTGGGGTTGCGGTCATGCTCATACCCATACCCATGATGCCAATGAAGACCATCACCGTCATTGCTGTTGATAACAAGAGGCCTAGACGCTTTCGCCCTAAATGGATTTGTCTGTGTAAGAAGATCATCATCTGTCTATATTAGCGTGTAGATGTGGCAAAATACGCCATCATTCCGGCCAAAAATGGAATAGACCCCAGCACCAGCATCAAGGCTTGAATACTCATGCCATGATCTATCATCAACCCAAGCGTAACAGGTGATAGCGCTGATGCAAAGACCATCATGGATTGCGCGATGGCTTTGATGCCGCCGAGATGTTTGGTGCCATAAATTTCAGCCCAGATGGGGGTGGCGGCGGTATGCGACAGCCCCTGAATAAATCCAAAGATGATGAAGTAGGCGAACACCATCACCCCGGGGCTGGCGAGATAGAGCATAAACACCGCGATGGACAGCGCCGCCACCGCAATAGGCGCAAGGCTTGACGCGGTGAAACGATCCACCAAATATCCGCCGGTGAATGATCCGATGATGCTCATCACGGCGAATAATCCATAACCGCTGACCCATTGCGTTAAGGCGATGCCTTTGGTTTCGGCAAAATAGACTTGATGAAAAAACATACCGGTTGAGGTGAAACTTGGCGCCAACACCAACCCTGATAGCATCCAAAACCGCCAATGAGTCAGCATTTCGCGCCGTGTCCAATGCAGGCCATCTCGCCCGGAGGACATGGCGTCAACGCCGCCGCCATCTTGACCATCTCGCCGCGGCGTCAGCAGATATGCGGCGGGGATCATCACCATCACCACCACGCCAGCGGTCACTTGCCAAACCTGCCGCCAATCCATGACCGATAACAGCGCGATGACAAAAAGCGGCATGAGAAACTCAGACACCGGATGGCCAAAAACCGAAACAGACAACGCCCGGCCACGTTCAGCCACATAGCGGCGGCTGATGGCGGTGGCATAGAGATGCGTCATCATCCCCTGACCGGAAAGGCGCAACAAATAAATGCCAAACCCTAACGTGATCACAGAATGAACATAAGAAAAATGCAGTGCCGCTACCGCCAGCCCTATGATGATGGCCAGCGCAATCACCCGCAATTTAATGGTGTCCACCAACCGGCCTAGCGGAATCAAAGTCACCGCCGAGGCTATGGTTCCCATGGCATAGATGGTGCCAAAATCCCCATGGCTCAGGTTGAGTTCTTCGCGAATAACGCCGGAAAAAAGCGAGATGAAAAACGTCTGCCCAGGCGATGAAAAGAACGCCAGCAAAAACCCGAAAAGCAAGAATTGCCATTGGCTTTTGAAAAAGGAAAGAGGCGGGGTAAACGCGGCCATGGCCCTGTTCTTAAAATGTTAGTTTGGTCAATCTAATCCAAGCTGAAACAACAAACAAGAAAGCGATTGCTGATCCGCCATCAATCTGGATCACAGGCCTTTCGACAGATAACTGGTGGCGATGCGTTGGACGGCTAAGATATAGGCCGCGACCCTCAGGCTTGGCACGTCGTCGCGGCTATGCCAAATCTCACGGATGGCTTGATAGGCGGTGCGCATCGTATCATCAAGACCTGATCGCACCATTTCCAATTCGCCCGCGCCTTTGAGGTATTTTGCCTTGAAATCATCAGTGAGTGACCAGTCCAAATCGACCTTATCTGACAGCCGTTCCAATTCTTCGATCAGCATTTGGTGACGCAATTCTTCTTGGCGCCGTTCCATCCGTCCAAATCGGATATGCGACAGATTCTTAACCCATTCAAAATAAGAAACAGTCACGCCGCCGGCATTGGCGAAGAGGTCAGGGATGATGATCACGCCACGTTTATTCAAGATTTCATCCGCATGGAACGTGATGGGGCCATTGGCGGCTTCAATGATCAACCGCGCTTGGATGCGCTCGGCATTTGATTGATTAATGACGCCTTCCAACGCCGCCGGAATTAGAATATCGCAATCTTCTTCCAGCATCGCCGCGCCATTTTCAATATAATTGGCATGAGGATAGCCTTTGACCCCGCCGGTTTCTTTAATCCAATCTTGCACGGCATTAACATCGATACCTTCAGGGTGATGAAGCGCGCCATCACGCTCAATAATGCCGATGATCACCCCGCCATCTTCCGCGGCGATCAGGCTGGCGGCATGATAGCCAACATTGCCAAGCCCTTGGACGATAATGCGTTTGCCTTCAAGCGATCCTTGCAGACGGGCTTTGGCCGCGTCCTCGGGGTGGCGGAAAAATTCGCGCAAGGCAAATTGGATGCCTCGACCGGTGGCTTCCACCCGGCCATTAATCCCGCCGCTATGGACAGG
>CAYNQW010000141.1:0-4843 GCA_964399415.1 uncultured Hyphomicrobiales bacterium | reverse complement strand
CAGGCTTCAGTGGTTGATGGCGTTGAGTTGAATTTCGACAACATCGCGTCTTACACCTATCCAGGCGCTCGCCCCTTGTTCTTCTATGTGAAAAAGCAACATGTTGGCGTTATCCCGGGTATTAAAGAATTCATCAATGAATTCGTTTCAGAAAAAGCCATGGGCTTGGATGGTTACCTCTTCCCTGCTGGACTTGTGCCGCTGTCTGAAGACGACTTCGCCAAGCAAGTTGCCGCTCGCGACAGCCTCTAAGGGTTGACTAAACAGGAGTGTTGCCGGATAGTCCGGCAACACTTTTTTGAATTCGGAAGCCAAGTATGATGGATGCTATTTTTTCATTTGGGGGAATTCTTTTCCTAATAGCATTGCTGGCCATTGGCTCTTTTTTCTTTTCCAAAAACCGCATTATCGGCATGGCGCAGGCGATGGACACCAAGCCACATTCTTTGGCGGTGTATTATGGTTTTTACGCAGCGATTTGGGTGCTTGTGCCGACCATCCTTGTGTTGATGGTGTTCACCACCGCCACCAAGCCCTTTCTGGAACATTATATTGTGCAGGCGCTGATGACGGCTCAGCCGAATTTGCCAGAAAGCTTTGTGCCATTGAAAGTCGCGCAGATCAAAAACATCGCCAATGGATTTGTCGCTGCCGATAGTGATGTTATGGCCGCGTTAGGCCAAGAATATTTGAGCGCAGAACAGATGACCGCACAATTACGGCTTGCAGTGGTGATGTTGATTGGCCTTGTTGGGTTTGGGATCGCCACCATCCGCATCTCGCCGGCGTTTAAGTCAAGAATCGCGCTCGAAACTTTTCTTAAGCGATTGTTTTTCACCTCGGCGGTGATCGCCATTTTAACCACCATCGGCATTGTCGCGTCTTTATTGTTTGAAGCGTTGCGTTTTTTTGCCGCCTATAACTTTTTTGATTTCTTCTTTGGCACGCATTGGGCGCCGAATGTCGCGTTTAACAGCGGGATAAAGACCGCCGAAAGCGCTGAGGCGATTGGCTCTTTCGGGATGGTGCCGGTGATGGCTGGAACGCTTTTGATTGCTGTGATCGCCATGGCGGTGGCGGTGCCGGTGGGGTTGTTCTCGGCTATTTATATGGCGGAATTCGCCTCAAAACGGACGCGCGATGTGATCAAGCCAACCTTGGAAGTCTTGGCGGGGATTCCAACCGTGGTTTATGGGTTTTTCGCCGCCCTTACCGCCGCGCCATTCTTCCGGTCGATTGGGCTTAATTTAGGCATGGATGTGTCTTCGCAAAGCGCGTTAGCGGCGGGCGCGGTGATGGGCGTCATGATCATCCCGTTCATTTCGTCTTTATCGGATGATGTGATTTCTGCAGTCCCTCAATCTTTGCGGGATGGGGCTTATGGGCTGGGCAGCACGAAAGGCGAGGTTGTTACCAAAGTGGTGTTGCCGGCGGCATTGCCTGGATTGATTGGGGCGTTTTTGCTGGGCATCAGCCGCGCCATTGGTGAGACGATGATCGTGGTGATGGCGGCAGGGGTTTCGGCCAATCTGACCGCCAATCCTTTGGAAAGCGTGACGACGGTCACGGTGCAAATCGTTATGCTGTTGACGGGCGATACGGTTTTTGATTCGCCAAAAACATTGTCGGCTTTTGCGCTTGGCATCACCTTGTTTGTGGCAACTTTGATGCTGAATATCGGGGCGCTGACGGCGGCGCGGCGGTTAGGGGAAAAATATGACTGATTTTGCTTCCCTCAGCATCGAAGAGCGCACCGCGCATCTGAAAGCGACATTAATCAAGCGTCACGCCAAAGAACGGCGGCTGAAAATTTATGGCCTGATCGCCATTGGCTTTGCTTTAGCGTTTCTCGTGACCTTGCTGACGACGGTGGTGAGCAATGGGTATACGGCGTTGCAACAAACGGAAATCCGCTTGAAATTGGATATTCCTGTTGCTGAACTTGTTGATGATGCTGGCATGATTGATGCCAAAAAATCAGCGAATTTTAACTGGGATGGGATGCTGAAAAAAGCCCTCAGGCAAGAGTTTCCTGACGTCAAAGGCATGATGGATCGGCGTAAATTGAGCGAATTGCTCTCGGCCAATGCTGGGTTTGAATTGCGCCAAGAGATTGAAGCCAAAGGCCGCATTGATACGCCATCTGGGTATTTCTGGGTCAAGTCATCCGATGATGTCGATATGTTGATGAAAGGCCGGATGTCGCGCGAGATCCCCGAAGGTCAACGGCGGTTAAGCGATGTTCAAATCGGTTGGGTGGATCAATTGATCGCCGCAGATGCGATACAAAAAGTCTTTAATAAAAGTTTCTTCACCAAAGCGGATTCCCGGGAACCTGAAAGCGCGGGCATTCTTGGCGCGGTGGTCGGGTCAGCCTTGGCGCTGATCGTAACGGTGGTCTTAGCCTTGCCCATGGCGGTGATGGCGGCAATATATTTGGAATATTTTGCAAAACCCGGGCGGCTCACCGACTTGATTGAAGTCAATATCAACAACCTAGCCGCGGTGCCGTCGATTGTGTTTGGCTTGCTGGGGTTATCGGTCTTCTTAGGGTTTTTTGGGATGCCAAGATCTGCCCCGCTGGTTGGGGGGATGGTGTTGGCTTTGATGACCTTGCCCACCATCATCATCGCCACCCGCGCGTCTATTCGAGCCGTGCCATCGTCAATCCGTGACGCGGCGCTGGGCATTGGCGCGTCCCCAATGCAAGCGGCGATGCATCATATTTTGCCGCTGGCGGCGCCCGGAATTTTAACCGGCACGATCATTGGCTTGGCGCAAGCTTTGGGTGAAACCGCGCCATTGATCATGATTGGCATGGTGGCGTTTATTGTCGATGTGCCGGATGGTTTAACCTCGCCAGCAACCGCGCTGCCGGTGCAGATTTTTATTTGGTCGGATAGCGCTGAACGAGCCTTTTACGAGCGCTCATCCTTGGCCATCGTGGTGCTGTTGATGTTTTTGATTACGATGAATTTGACGGCGGTGTATTTGCGCCGCAAATTGGAAAGGAAATGGTAAAGCCATGACCAATTTGAGCAGTAAACTTTCTGCTAAAGATGTCAGTGTTTTTTACAATGAAAAAAAAGCATTGAAATCGGTGTCGCTTGATTTATTGGAAAATGCGGTGACGGCGTTTATCGGGCCAAGCGGATGCGGTAAATCCACCTTTCTGCGTTGTTTTAATCGAATGAATGATGTGATCCCTTCGGCTCGGGTGGAAGGCGAGATTCTGCTCAATGGCGTCAATATCAACACGCCTGACGTGGACCCGGTCTTGTTGCGCGCGCAAGTCGGCATGGTGTTTCAAAAAGCCAATCCTTTCCCGAAATCAATCTATGACAACATCGCTTATGGGCCGCGCATTCATGGGCTGGCAAGTCATAAAGACGATCTTGATCACATTGTTGAAGACAGCCTCAAAAAAGCCGGGCTTTGGGCTGAGGTCTCTGATCGCCTGATGGATCAGGCGACAGGGCTTTCGGGCGGGCAACAACAGCGGCTTTGCATTGCCCGGGCGATTGCCGTTAATCCGTCGATATTGCTGATGGATGAACCTTGCTCGGCGCTTGATCCCATCGCCACCGCGGTGATCGAAGAATTGATCGAAAACCTCAAACAGCGTTACACGATTATTATCGTCACCCATTCGATGCAACAAGCGGCACGCATATCGCAAAAAACCGCTTATTTTCACCTCGGCAATCTGGTGGAATATGGCGACACGAAGCAAATTTTCACCAATCCAACCCATGAGCAGACAGAGGCCTATATCTCTGGTAAAATTGGGTAAAGTTTTTCTGGCTAGCGGCCAAAGGAGCCATGATGCAAGAGCATATTAGCACATCATTTGATGAGGATTTGAATGAACTGGACGCCATGGTCACCACCATTGGTGGGATGGCGCAGTCTCAGCTCAACACCGTATTGAGCGTCATCGACAATCTGGATGAACGAGTGCTGAACACCATCATTGATAATGATAAGCAAATTGACCTTTATGAGCAGAAAGTTTTCGACAAAGCGGTGGAAATTATCGCCTTGCGCTCTCCCCATGCTTCTGATTTGCGCAAAGTGATGATCGCGCCACGCACGGCTTCAAGCATCGAACGGATTGGGGATTTAGCCAGAAACATTGCCAAACGTTTATTGGCGCTCAAGACCAATAAGAAGTCGTTGCCTTTTGTTGATAACTTTACCGCGATGGGGCAAGACGCGCTCAACACATTAATCGCTATTAATGATGCTTTTGGCCGCAGTGATGTTGATAAAGCCCTGCACGTTTGGGAAAATGACGTTGCTATTGATGCGGCGTATCTTCGTTTGACGGAAATGATTGTTAAAACTTTAGACCAAGGCAATAAGCATGATGCTGAAACCATGCGCCATTGCTTGTTCATCGCGAAGAATATTGAACGCATTGGCGATCATGCCACCGCCATCGCGGAACAGATTTATTTTCGCGTCCATGCCAAACAAATTGATGACAATCGACCCAAACAAGGCGATGCTGAAGACATCGAATAACCAAAACTCAACCTTTGGGAGGTGGCATGGCTTACGCAGGTTTTGGGCAATCACCAACGCGTTCTTCTTATGATGTGGTGATTATTGGCGGCGCCATGATGGGATCATCGGTCGCGTGGTTTTTGTCGGATAATCCGGATTTTGACGGCTCCATTCTGGTGATTGAACGCAACCCCAGTTATGAGAATTCCTCAACCACCTGCACGAATTCCTGTATCCGCCAGCAATTCTCAAATGAAATCAATATTCGCATCTCGCAATTTGGGGCGGAGTTTGTCAAAAACTTCCGGTCTTATATGCATGATGATCCTGATGT
>CAYNQW010000140.1:0-4891 GCA_964399415.1 uncultured Hyphomicrobiales bacterium | reverse complement strand
TGGGCACGATCGTAACAGGTCTGTTTGTCGCGATTTCCATGACCGCCGGTGGTGGCGCATGGGACAATGCGAAGAAATACATCGAAGACGGCAATCATGGCGGTAAGGGCTCTGAAGCCCATAAAGCCGCGGTGACGGGTGATACCGTTGGTGATCCTTACAAAGACACCGCTGGTCCTGCTGTTAACCCGATGATCAAAATCATCAATATTGTGGCTATTTTGATGCTGGCTGCGCTAGCGCATTAATCTCCACAAACATCCATTAAAAAAGGCCCTTCTTCGGAAGGGCCTTTTGTTTTGCTTGGTTGTTATCAAAAAAGACTGAAAGCAAAAATTACTGGGTGCCGCCGGCATTGCCGCGGCTGACATTGCGGAAGACTTGCTCAAGAATGCCGTAAGTATCCCCCGGGGTGGGCGTTTTGGAATCAAGGTGGTAGATGACCCGTCCTGTATCCTGATCTGTGATATCAATGGCGTCAACAATACCGCGGTCATCAATGGTAAAATTGACGATGGTTCTTGCGATGGTTTGTTTTTTGCCGCCGGGTTTTTCTTCCATGATCTGGGCGATGTAATAGACCGATCCGCTGTCAAAAGCACCGGTCGTCGATGGTCGGCCAAACAACGATTCCACTTCAATCAATCGCGTCTGCCCCGGCTTGACCTTGGCGAGCGTCGCGGGGTCAAGTTGATTGCCGTGGCTGTAAATCTTACTGCTGCAACCGCTTAAGATCAGCGTTGATAAGGCGGTTGCGATGAAAAGGGTTTTCGTCTGATTTAACTTCATGGTATCACATCTCATTATTATTCTTACTGTTTTGCAGTGATCTGCCCTTAACGTCAATCATTGTTCGAGGATAAATGTTGTTTCCATGTTAAATTGGCTTTCCAATTTGGTTGAGAAATGGGCGCGCCCGGGTGGTGATCATGCCTATCAGGTTTATGCCAGCATCGCGCAAGCCTCGCGTCAGCCTCACCTTTATCAGCGATTTCAGATTGATGATACGCTTGATGGTCGTTTTGATACCCTGACATTGATCGCTGTGTTGGTCGCGCGTCGGCTGAAAAATGCCGGGCAAGAGGGTCAAGAATTAAGCCAAGAAGTCACCGACGTCATGTTTGCTGATATGGACCTCAGCCTGCATGAAATTGGCGTCAGCGAAAATAAAGTCAGCAAAAAGGTAAAAACCATGGCAACCGCCTATTTAGGCCGGATGCAGGCCTATGTTGATGCGCTTGACAAGGACGATGATGATGCTTTAGCCGATGCTTTGGCACGGAATCTTTACCGGAACAAAGGCGCTGATGCGCGCCAAAATGGTCTTGTGGCGCTGGTTAAAGCCGAAGCCCAGCGTCTAGATCAGTTAAGCGATCCAGCATTGCTGAAGGGCGATTTAGGCCCAATTTTTCAACTTTAATCTTACGTTTTTATTCAGATCAAAGGGTATGATCCCCCATGCTTGATACCGTTGTTTCAATTGATCGTTTATCGTCTGGCAAACCCTTGGTTTTGTCGTTTACGGCCACCCGCGAAGAATGTGAGCATCTGGCGAATCGTTTTGATTGGATGGATGTATCGTCGTTAACCGCAACCATCAAACTCAAGGCCATCGCGAATGGAGCGTTTCACGCTTCTGGGGTGATTGAATGCGCTATCATTCAGCGTTGCGGCCTTACCGATCGTCCGGTTCCTGAATCTTTATTCATCGAGGTCAATGAACGATTTGCCATTATTGCTGATGATGAACGCGAAGGTGAGGCAGAAATTGATCCTATGGCGGTTTCTGTTGAAGCGATTGAAAATAATGAAATCCCTGTGGGCGAAATGATCGCGCAACTGGTTGGGATTGAAGCCACGCCATGGCCGCGTGATCCTGAAGCGGAAAGTTTGGTGATCAATCCTAAAGATGATCCAACAAATCCTTTCGCTTCGCTTGCCGAATTGAAGAAAAAACTATAAAAACGTAATATATATCACCTTACAGGGGACGTTCACTGTCACCGAATAATCAGCAAATAAACCCCCGCGTGGCAATTGATGTAATGGGCGGCGATCACGGCACGGCTGTGATCGTGAATGGCATTGCTATGGCGATGAAGAAAAGCCCGAATATGCGTCCTATTCTGGTGGGGGATGAAACGCTCATTCAAAAAGAATTATCAAAGCATAGCGATCTTCAATCTGTAGAGATTGTCCATACCACCGACATTGTGCCTGCTGGAGAGAAGCCATCCGTGGCGTTGCGGAATGGGAAAAATACATCCATGCGGCTGGCGATCAATTTGGTGCAAGAAGGCAAAGCCGATGCGGCGGTTTCTTGCGGCAATACTGGCGCGTTGATGGCGATGGCTTTGATTGCGCTTCGCACCATTGAAGGGATTGATCGCCCAGCTTTGGCGGCAAATCTACCCACCATTGATGCGAAATGTTGCATGCTTGATCTTGGGGCGAATATTGATTGCACGGCAGAACATCTGGTGCAATTTGCTTTAATGGGTGAAACCTTTAGTCGGGTGGTCAATGGCAACCACAACCCCAGCATCGGATTGCTCAATGTTGGCGCAGAAGAACAAAAAGGAAATGCCGTGTTGCGCGAAGCCGCTTCGATGTTGATGGCATCTAAATCTGAGATCAATTATTATGGCTTTGTCGAAGGCAATGACATCACCATGGGGGCTGTTGACGTGGTGGTGAGCGATGGCTTTTCTGGCAATATTGCCTTAAAAACCGCAGAAGGCACGGCGAAATTCATCACTACATTGCTTCGCCGTAGTTTGAAATCAAGTTTACTGGCAAAGATCGGGTATTTGTTTGTGCGTTCGGCCCTCAAGCCTTTGCGTAACAAATTAAACCCTCAACGCTATAATGGCGCTGTTTTGCTTGGATTAAACGGTATTGTGGTCAAATCGCATGGCAGCGCCAATGATGAAGGGGTGGCCTATGCCATCAACACGGCGATACAAATGATTAACCATAATTATATGGATGGCTTGAGACAATCCGCGGCGCGCGCCACCATTGCCATTGAGCGCGCTCAAAATATAAGCGCTGAAAACGGAAACGCTTAATATGGTCAGCACGATTACATCGCTTATCACGGGCACGGGGTCTTATCTTCCTGAAAAGGTTATGACCAATGATGACCTTGCTCAGGTCATGGAAACCAGCGACGATTGGATCAAAAAAAGAACAGGGATTAGCCAGCGTCATATCGCGGCGGATGACCAAAAAACTTCAGACTTAGCCGCCGCTGCAGGACAGAAAGCCCTAGAATCGGCGGGTTTGAGCGTTGAGGATGTTGACGCTATTGTGATTGCCACCACCACCCCTGACGATACTTTTCCCGCCACGGCGGCTTCCGTTCAGGCTAAATTGGGGGCGATAAACGCGTTTGCTTTTGATGTGCAGGCGGTTTGCGCTGGTTTTGTCTACGCGCTCGATGTTGCCGATGCTTTAATCAAAAGCCAGAAAGCCAAATCGGTTCTTGTTATTGGCGCGGAAACATTTACCCGGATTCTCGATTGGGAAGATCGAACCACCGCCGTTCTTTTTGGTGATGGGGCAGGGGCTGTTGTTCTCGAAGCCAGTCATGACACGCCTGATTGGGGTATTCTTTCGTCTAGCCTATATACTGATGGGCGTTTTCGTGATTTGCTTTATGTCGATGGCGGCGTTTCCAGCACCGGTGACGTGGGTCATGTTCGGATGAAGGGCAATGAAGTCTTTCGCCACGCGGTGGAAAAACTGTCATCCAGCCTCGATGCCGCGTTGAAAAAGGCAGGCTTAGAAGACACCGCAATTGATTGGTTGGTGCCGCATCAAGCCAATGTTCGCATTATTGATTCCATGCAAAAGAAACTTGGGATGCCCAGCGAAAAGGTCGTGCGTACGGTGCATGATCACGCCAATACATCGGCGGCTTCAATTCCGCTAGCGCTCAATGCGGCGGTTTCGGATGGCCGCATTCAATCAGGGCATATTATTGCTTTCGAGGCGATTGGCGGCGGGTTGACTTGGGGAGCATCCATTGCACGTTTTGGTCGTCCATGATGATAAAAATTTGCGCAATCGCGTTGTATGTGATTAAATTTGACGATAAATTTTTCTTTGGTTAAGGTTTGAATATGTCACGTTCAGTTATTAGAGCAGATATCGCTGAAGCGATTTATCAGAATATTGGCCTTTCTCGCAATGAGTCGGCTGATATTGTCGCCACCATTCTCGATGAAATATCAAAATCACTTGAATCGGGTCATAAGGTGAAAATTTCTTCTTTTGGCAGTTTTTCCGTGAACAGCAAAAATGAACGCATCGGTCGCAACCCAAAAACAGGACAAGAAGTGCCAATTACGCCTCGGCGTGTGATGACGTTCCGGCCCTCGCATATTCTTCGTGACCGTGTGAATTCATCGTCATAAGGTTGGGCTATGGTTGAAAAGTCACCCGAGGCCTTTCGCAACATTTCTGAAGTGTCGACCTTGCTTGATGTGCCGGCGCATGTCTTGCGCTTTTGGGAAACCCGTTTCAATCAAATAAAGCCTGTAAAGCGAAGCGGCGGGCGGCGTTATTATCGCCCTGAAGATATTCAATTATTAACCCGTATTCGTGATCTTTTATACCGCGAAGGCTATACCATTAAGGGCGCTCAGCAAGTGCTGAAAACAGGATCGTCCGATGACATCTCTTCAGACGAGAATCCAGTTGCAGATACGGTCGTCGATATGAGCAAAGCCCTTTCGCTGTTGCAAGAAGCATCGCATCGTTTAGCCCGGCTTGAGCAGGCATAAATTCTCTTAATTTTACTTCTCATTCCCGCCACGCTCCTCTATAAGAAGAGTGTCGGAGTGTAGCGCAGCCTGGTAGCGCACCATACTGGGGGTGTGGGGGT
>CAYNQW010000139.1:0-4934 GCA_964399415.1 uncultured Hyphomicrobiales bacterium | reverse complement strand
CTCCGGTTTTAGGATGAACCGCCATGCCTTGAGGGTTGCGATGGCCCTTGGTGAAAATCATGGCGTCATCACCCCCCCCTGTATTAAGAGGAAGACGGATTACAGACCCGCTGTGGCTTTCCATAACTTGCGCATCATCACGGTTGCCGCGGTCACCAATGCTGAGATAAAGCCAGCCCCCGGCGATACTAATTCGGCAACCAAAATGATGCCCTCCCGTTTGGGGGGTATTCGCGGTAAAAAGCACTTGTTGTTGAATTAATCTGGACCCATTGAGATTAGCCATCATCAACGCGGTGGCTGCGCCTCCTTCAACAGGCCGACTATAACAGAAATAGAGCCCGCCATCTTGAGCAAGCACATCAAGAAGCCCACCTTGTCGACGCGCGAAAACCTCGGGCAAGCCCGTAATCGTCTTGGTGTCCCCTGTTTCTATATTGATAAGGTACATCGCACCACCGCGCGCGGTGACCACAATGTCTTTATCATTGATAAAACTGATCCCCCAAGGATGAGATATTTTAGGCCCAACACTGATTAGGTTTTCGGCTAGACTCAAAGCCTGACTCTGCACCGAAAAAAGCAACGCAAACAATAGAACGGAAAGCATTAAGGAACGAAAGATCATGAATTGGAATCCGTATTCTCTTTATTTTTTCCGCTTTTCGTTGATGAGGTTTGATGATGGGGAATATTGGCCGCTCGCTGCACTAAAAACATGACCAAAAAAACACCCATAACAAAGAGCAATACCGGCAAGGGGCTTTTCAGCATGGATTGATGCAGACCATCATAGGTACAGATAAATTCTTTACGCAAATCTGAAGCCATTTCCGAGGCTGAAATAATGGCACAGGCTGTTTGGTTATCCATCGTGCTGCTCCAAACCCCTGGGAAAGATTGTTAACCTAGATACAAACGAACTTGGCATTTATGCTTGATCTGGGATGTTTCAAATTCATCATCGTGTTTGTAAAGACGATAGCCACAGGCAAAACAGATAGAGATTTCCTCATTATAATCAGCAAAATTATAGACATAGAAAGAGTTTTGAGCCCGACATTTTGGACATTTTGCCTTACCAGTGGAAGGAGGAATTGCATCCATTCTCATCATCCAATAATGACACTGCCTGAGCGGAAGTATGCTTAAATTAGAATAGCAAACGATTTAGTGAAAGCAAAGTCGTTGCTGAAAAATGACGGCATTATTGTCCGTAGGGAGTGCAATAACCGACATATTTACTCCTCCAATTCTGCTTTAATTCCATGTCATGACATAACATTTTTCCACCAGACATAGGGCTTACATGCAATATACCGCCATCAATCCAAATGCTTTGACCATTTTTTAGAACAATAGCTCCCATGCTGCATTTTTCTATATCGTGAATTGATTTTGCATTTGTCCAACCTAATTGCTGAACATATTTGATGCCCGCCAATGTCCAACTAAAGCATTTGTGATCGCCTAAAATAGACATTCTTTCGCAATCTCTACGGCATAAGACAATTGGTAAGGCGAAAGGCTCAGCAAGCAAGAAAATGTGAAAATCGCTATAAAGTTGTTCACTTATCTCATTATTCCTAAAACCTCATATTAAAGAGCTCTCTCATAGAAAATAAGTCTATGAAATAATAATCAAGCCCGTCTTCTTTTTTACAATATTACCACCTGAACCTTAAGACCGTATCACTTGGAAGGTTTGAAAAACGAACTCAAATAATCGTTGAGCCGTTGATGATAAGATGATGATAATATGTTCAACACTGCGCTAAGCAACCTGATGAACATCCCCAGAATCAGTTCAATTGATAGGCGGAGATTTTAGCGCCAAGAACGGTTTCGCTATAATCCAATTTTCCTAAGCCATGGGGGGCCGCGCCCGCCACCACATGAAGCGGCATCAAATGCTCTTCGCGGGGGTGGCATAATCTTGCAGAAGGCGCAGATGTCCAATCAAGCAAGCGTTCGTCTCTTTGATCCGCTGGCATTAAAATACTTTCCGTCAGCCAATGATCAAAATCTTCCGCCCCGAAAACAGCCTTCCGCCCCATCAACGCGCCAACATCGTGATAACTCATGCCTGAGCCGATGATCAAAACGCCTTTGTCGCGAAACGGCTCGAGCAACGCGCCCATCTTCAAATGCAGTTCCGGCGATAAACTGGAGGATAGCGAAATCTGTATCGTGGGGATGTCTGCATCGGGGAATCCCAGCAATAAGGGGATAAAGACGCCATGGTCAAAGCCGCGCTCTGGATCGACCACGCAATCGATGCCGCCAGTCGTGAGATGAGATGCCACTTGAGCGGCTAAATTAGCATCGCCTTTCGCGGGCCATTTCAGATCATAGGTATGGGCAGGAAATCCATAATAATCATAAATCAAATCGGGGGTGGTATTGCCCGTGACGGTGACGACCTCTTCTTCCCAATGCGCGGAAATCACGATGATGGCCTTAATATCATCCCTGACGTCATTGGCAAAAGATTTAAGGTAATCGGCCATGCCATCCCACACCCCTTGAGGTTGCCAATCCATGAAGAAACAAGGGCCACCGCCATGGGGAATAAAGAATGTCGGCAATTTAGACATGGAAAACTTCCCTTTTTGAAAACATTAAATATTAGAAACTATAAATGCAATAAACACCAACAGAGATTGGCCTTTATTCATGCCTCTTACCATTCATGCCTCTTATCAAGACATGTGCAATTCAAGTTCAATTTTGGAGAAGAAAAAAAGCGGATTGTGCTTAAAGTTTCTTGATGAGGGCATTGATTTTACGGATGCGTTGATTCATCAATTTCTGCTCTTCATTCAGAATAGTCATCTCTTCTTTCAGCAGATTGATCAATTTCTCTTGCCGGCCACGACTGGCGGTCACCGATTTTCCAGCATTGCCCTCCTCCGCTAGAAAAAAGGTTGGGCTAACGCCAAGGATACCAGACATCGCGACCAATTTATTGATGCGCGGCTCGCTCCGATCGTTTTCCCAGGCTTTCAACGTGGATGATTTTACGCCTAAGAGATTCGCCAGCATCTGTGCGCTCATTCCCGCCTTGCTTCGGGAATGATAAATTCGCCCACCGAGGGTCATTTCTTCCTTTCCGGTGGTCAAGACATTGTTTGATGATTGGCGAATGGGCATTGTATTTATCCTTTTTGCGACTTTAAGTCGTTTATAGAATATTTAACGCAAATGGTCAAATCATTCACAGGAAAAGAACGCCTTGATTTACCGATTGAGACCAAAACGATTCAAGGCTAGGCTTAATTCTTGATTTGTTTCATGCCCAAGATGATCGGAACGTTTTATTGAAGGGGGTAGACCATGTCCTTTACGCCAGTTGATTTAACCGCCCCACAAGATTGGGGCTTTCCCGTCCCCATCGTTTATGGGCCAGGCCGATTGGCTGAAATTGCAAGCCTTTGCCTACGCGCAAAAATGACTCGTCCCCTGATCGTGACCGATGGCGGCAGTGTTGATCTGCCCTTTATCGCTGAATTAGAGCACCATTTATCTAAAGGCGGACTCACGTCCGGGGTTTATGGCGGGATCGCGCCCAACCCTCAAGACACCGACATCGCCGCGGGCAAAGCGCAAATTCACCAAGGCAATCATGATGGCATCATCGCTATTGGTGGCGGGAGCGGCATGGATGGCGGCAAAGCCGTTGCCCTCACCGCGTATCACGACAACAGCATCTGGGATTTTGAATATGAAAGCCCATTGCCTGATCTTGGTGAGACGCCGCGCTTTCCGCCATTGATCACCATTCCCACCACCGCCGGAACAGGGGCTGAGACCGAAAGCACCGCCATGGTGACCGATACGGTCAAGAAGATGAAATGGTGCATTTGGCATCCCTCGTTAAAGCCATCTTTTGCCCTGCTTGATCCTGAGATCACCTTGGGCCTGCCGCCGCATCTGACGGCGTGGACGGGCATTGATGCCATGGTGCACGCGATTGAAGCTTATGTGGTTCCTGATTTTAATCCCCTTTGTGATGGCATGGCTTTAGAAGGGTTGAAATTGGTCAGCCATTATTTGCCGATTGCGGTCAAAGCGCCTCAAAACATCGAAGCCCGTGGCGGCATGCTGGTTGGATCATGCTTGGCGGGAATTGCCTTTCTGAAAGGGCTAGGCTTGGTGCATGCCATATCGCATATGGTGGGGGCAGAATACAACACGCAACACGGGCTGACCAATGCTATCCTCCTGCCCGCCTCGCTTAAGCATAACGCGCCCTCCATTGCGCCAAAAATAAAAGCCCTGTCGCAAGCCACAGGACTCAACACCACTGAATTTGATGACTTTCATCGCTATATTTGCGCCTTGCTGGATGAGGTTGCAATCCCCAAGACGCTGGCTGAAATTGGTGTCCCTGAAGATTGCGCTGAGCGGATTGCTGAAAAAGCCCTGCAAGATAGCGCGGCGGGCACCAACCCTCACCCCCTGACAAAAGACGGCGTGGCTTCGGTGGTGCGTGAGGCGATCCTCACCGGGCGATAATCAGGCTTCAATATCGTTTGACGCGCCCAAAGACGCCGCCCATCCCCGAAGAATCCGATCCGCGATAATGGCGATGAAAGCCATGGATAATCCTGCCGTCAACCCAAGCCCGGTATTGGCATCACGAAGCCCGATATTAACCTGCTCCGCCAACCCTCTCGCGCCGACCAACACAGCGATGATCAGCATCGCCAAAGCAAACAGCACCGTCTGATTAAGCCCCAACAAAATCGATGGGCGCGCCACGGGCAACTCAATATGGATCAGTCGTTGCCAAGGCGAACAGCCTTGCGCCACCGACGCTTCAATTAAGGTTTGCGGCACATGTCGAAGGCCATGTTCCGTATAACGGATCAAGGGGACAATCGCGTAAAGCACAATCGCCACCAGCGCGGAAAATTCATTGATCTGGAACA
>CAYNQW010000138.1:0-4935 GCA_964399415.1 uncultured Hyphomicrobiales bacterium | reverse complement strand
TTTTCAATGTCTCGGCGCTATCAAAATGGTAACGGCGCATAAACGTGTCTTGGCTAGCCCGGTAAAGCCGCAGATTGGTTTTCCATTTTTCCCCTAAAGTTGTGGCGAAATTGGAATCAATACCCGCCACATCTTCGCGAGACTTCTTAAAACTATTCAACCGGCCTGCGTAAACCGTTGTGTCTAACGAAGAGTCATCCCAACGCTGGCGATAAATCGTGGTCAGACCGGTTCCGGCATTGCCAAAGAAATACGGCGTGATCTGAACATCATGCGTCTCGCCGGTCACCCAATAAAACGGCTGTGAATAGGTGGCGCCAAGGTCTGATGAAAACGAAATGCGCGGGGTCAATAGGCCTGACCGGCGGCGAACCGTCCAATCGGGATGATTGAGAAAAGGAAAATACATCACCGGCACGGTATAAATTTTCATTGTCACATTGCGGTGATAAACCGTCTTGGTGTTTGGATCATGCTTACTGCTGGTGGCGTTTAACTCCCATGCCGGGGTCGCGCCATCCTTAAAATCACAATCGCAAGGGGTGTATCGCGTGCCATCAAAATTAGTTCCGGCTTGGCGATCATGATCGGCTTGCTCACCGCTGATCCAAGACCCATCGGCAAATTTGCTGATCAATGGTTCCGCAAAGGCTTTAGAAAAATTGGCTTCCAGGGTCAGCGTTTCCGTATAATGCGTGTTGCCATCGTGATCAGTGAAGACAACATTGCCAATCGCCACGGCTTTGCCGTTATTGCGGTCATAATCAACACGATCCGCCACAAGTTTCATGGTTTCTTGGGTGAGAACAACATTTCCCGTGGCCGTCATTACGCCAGTTTCACTATTGGTGGTCACCGCATCTGCAGAAAAATCAACGGGGGCGTTGCTAGTTTGCGCGTATGCGCTCGCGCCAATAGTTATCATTAGGCCAATAAAAGCTGCAATCCCAACCCGCAAGGATGATAAAGAAAAAAGCACTTTGATGAGGTTCAACAATGTCAATGGCATGAAAACAAGCATCCAAGATGTCTTAATGGTGGCGATACTATGATCATTTATGTATATCAGAATACAGAATGAAGTCACGCATCGCGTTGCATGAAAATAGATGTCTTCTCAAGCCGTCTAAAATCAACCGCTAAAGGAACAATGAGAGGCAAAGCATGAAACTTCTTCATATTGTTGCTGGTGCTGGGCAAGGCGGCGCAGAAACCTTTTGTCTTGATGCGGTGAAGGCTTTGCATGACCGTGGGGTTGAGCAAGTGATGATTGGCCGCCCGCATCCGCATTACCTTGAGGCGCTTCAGGCTCGCGGTATCCGCCACTACCCTTTGAGTTTTTCGCCTTGGCTTAAATATCTTCAAAAGAAGAAAATTGATGCTCTTATTCAAAATGAACGTCCTGACCTGATCCACAGTTGGATGAATCGCGGCGCCAGTTTCACTCCAAAACAACAGGATATTCCTGTTTTGGGATGGTTCGGCGGTTATTACGATTTGAAGAATTATGGCGCTTGTGATTTTTACATGGGCGTCACGCGCGATATTGTTCGCCACATTAAAGAGGCTTCTGGCCGCCCTGATCGTGCTTATCTCGGGCATACTTTTGGGACGCTTGAACCTGCGCCAAAAGTTTTGAAATCGGATTATGGCATTCCAGAAGATGCGCCGATGGTGCTGTTATTGTCGCGTATGCATTGGAAAAAAGGGGTGGATCTGCTCCTTGATGCTGCCCGTGATTTGCCTGGGGTGTATTTTTTGATGGCCGGGGATGGCCCTGATTTGGAAAAATACAAATCCATGGCGGCTGAATTTGGCGTTGAAGATAGGGCGATTTTCCCGGGCTGGTGTGACAATCGCGCGGCTTTGCTGGATATTGCTGATCTTTGTGTTTTGCCATCGCGCTATGAACCGTTCGGCACCGTGATCGCCGAAGCATGGTTTGCCAAGACACCACTGGTGGCAACCCGAGCCGATGGTGCTCGGCAATATGTGACGGATCAAAAAGATGGATTGTTGGTAGATATTGATGACCGTGACGGTTTGGTTGCCGCGCTCAAGGCCGGGCTTTATGACCCAAAACTTGCGGCGCGCATCGTCAAAGGCGGCACAAAAACATATCACGCTTTGTTTAGCCGCGATGTTGTGATCGACACCATGATCTCATCTTATGAAGACATGATTAAACGCTATCAAGCGGGTCTTTAACCCCAGAGGCTATAACCCAATGGCCTCGATGATTTTCTGACGCCCTTGATCAAGGCATTGCCCAGTATGCTCGCGGGTGAAGGGATAATCTTTCCACGCCATTTTTTGATATTTTGCCAATGCTTTAGGCGTGCTGATCAGATAGTGAATAGCATCTGCCAAGGCTTCCACCGATGGGTCATCCACGATCAGCGCTCGGTTTTCCGCATATTCAGGAATGCCCCCACGGCGCGTGGTAATCAACGCGCATCCTGCAGACATAGCTTCAAGGATAACGCGGCCAGCAGGTTCTTGCCAGATGGAAGGCACGAGCGAAATTGCCGCCGTGTCGTGATGACGCTCCACATCAGGGCGCGGTAAGAAGCCGAGCAAAGCCGCTTGTTGTCCGCACGGGGCGAGGGCTTCAGAAACAGCTCGTTCATAAGGCGATTGTTCGCTGGATTTGAAGCCTTTCGCGCCAATAAATCGCACCGACCAATCGGGGTGGCGGGGCAATACTTTCGCCAATGCTTTTGCTGCTTCCAGCATGCCTTTTTCCGGCACCATCCGACCGGTCAGGACAATCTGTTTTTTCTTTTTAGAGGGTTTTTCATGGCGACGGTCAATGCCAAGCGGAACGACTTGCGTGACCAGATGCGCGACCTCGTCGTCATTAAGACCATCGTGAAAGCAATCGAGCAAATATTGCGACACCGCGAATACGCCTTTGAGAAGGGCGGATAGATGGCGACGTTCTGAGATGGTTTTAGCCCCCTTCATCTCGCGAGGGTCATTATGTAGAACCAACACAATGTTCAAGTCAGGTCGCTTCTGCGCAAGATATGACGCCACTTGGCAACGGCCATGCACTTCCACCCAATCAGGCAAGTCTCCGGATTGATCCAAGTGTTCAAGATAACGCTTGGCCAATCCAATGTTGCGGCCAAAGAACAAAGCGTGTTTAGGCGTTAATGGGGTGTAGGGATTGGTCAAAGGCGGATGCGTGATCACACGGCCAAAGACATGGCCTTCAAAACGGCTAGCCACCATCATGTCTTCCGTCACCATTGCCACCGCCCCCGCATTGGCGCGGGTGTAGTGTTCTTTTTCAGGCAGGAGCGTATGAATTTTAATGCTTGAGGGTGAAGTATTGGTCATCATTATGGTGTCTATTTAGGAACGTCGGGCGTGAGTTTCAAGCCGGCAGGACGACTATGGCCGATGACAAAGAGCAAGTCCAGCGAGCAAATCCCACCATGATCCTCAGCCTAGGGCTTGTCTTTGCATCAAGCGAAGTTTAATCTTCGCCTGGGTGATGACCAGCAATTATTTAAGGCTGATTTGATGAC
Organism: uncultured Hyphomicrobiales bacterium; assembly: GCA_964399415.1. Classification (GTDB taxonomy): domain Bacteria; phylum Pseudomonadota; class Alphaproteobacteria; order Puniceispirillales; family UBA1172; genus JAGWAQ01. The sequence continues at coordinate 1,399 of CAYNQW010000138.1, read as the reverse complement.
GTTAAAGCCACCAAAAATAATGGTGATTAAGCATGGTGCGCTGGGGGATATGGTGCAGGCGCTTGATGGTTTTGCCTGTCTTCGTGCCGGTCATCCCGACGCGCATCTGTCGTTATTGACCACCGCGCCTTTTGCCGATTTTGCGCGAGCGATGCCATTTTTTGATGAGATCATCATCGACCAACGGGCAAAACCTTGGAACCTTTCGGCGCTGTGTCGGATGCGGCGTTTATTTCGGCAGGATTGGACGCGGATTTATGATTTCCAATCGTCAAAGCGAACAAGGCGATATTTTCAACATCTTGTTCCGGCGAAGACTGAATTTGTTGGTGTGCCGGAAAAGGCCAGTCATCCTTTGCCGGAAATGGTAGGAATGAACAACCGTGACCGCATGGTTAAAACCGCTGAAATTGGGGGATGCCCCCATGTTTCAGCACCAATGGATTGGTTGACCGGAAATCCACTGACAGGGGAGCATCTGTCTGTTAACGCGCCCTATGCGGTGCTGATCCCGGGATGCTCACCAGCCAAACCAGCAAAGCGTTGGCCAGCCCCGCATTTTGCGTCACTAGCCCAAAATCTTTTTAAGCGCGGCATCACCCCTGTCTTGGCAGGCACTGCCGTGGATCGAGACGCGGGTGAAGTGATCAAAGCATCCGTGCCTGAAGCGATTGACACCATAGGCCATACCAATCTCATGGAACTGGCCTCGCTGTTGCGCAACGCGGCGTTGGTGGTTGGCAATGATACAGGACCGGTATTCTTGGCCGCGCGCTTACACACGCCTACGATTATGGTGATGTCACGCCACACCGACCCAAGCATGTCCGCGCCATTCGGTGACCACGCCTCTTGGATTAAACGCGACGATATAAGCACCATCACCGCTGATATGGTCTTGGAAGAAACGGGGAAGGTGATGGATATAAAGTTCTATTGCCCTTAAAAGCAAACGAGAAATCAGGGTTAGCACATTGGGAAATGTGTACCTAGAGCAACTGTAACACTCGATACAATCAATCGATTGAATTTACTTTATGTGTCTAAATTGCAATTGGTGTGCAATAATAGTTCATAAATATTGATAATTCAGGGAGTGAACAATGCCAAAAGGTTATCTGGTGGCTAATATAAGAGTGAACGATAAAGAAAAATTCCAAAACTTTTCTGGCATGGCTGGCCCTGTAATACAGAAGTTTGGGGGAAAAGTTCTTGCAAGGGGGCCAGGCGCCGATAGACACGAAGGCAATCTAACTGGCGTAGTGATGATGATAGAATTTGAAAGCAAAGACGTTGCAGAGAAATTCTACTTTAGTAACGAGTATCAAGCCGCAAAAGCCGTTCGGGATGAATGTGCGGATACAGACCTAATGATTATTGAAGGCGCTGATTAAACAGA
>CAYNQW010000137.1:0-5107 GCA_964399415.1 uncultured Hyphomicrobiales bacterium | reverse complement strand
ACCTTGCAACCGCGATTTCCATCGGCGCCGCCATGGGGATCTTTTTTTGGATTGCTATGCGTCCCATCATCGCCAAGCAAGCCGTTGGCCTTGAAAATAGAAACCGGTCGTTGAAGAAACTCTTTAACATCCCATTGATTGTTTCCGCCGCGCTTTTGAGTTTTGCCCATGGCGCGAATGACGTGGCGAATGCGGTAGGTCCACTTGCGGCGATTGTTCAAGCGTCGCAATCAGGGGTTTATGGCACGGCTATCTCCATTCCCCTCTGGGTGATGGTGATTGGCGCCGCTGGCATTTCCTTCGGCCTGTTTTTATTTGGCCCAAAACTGATCCGCGTGGTTGGAAGTCAGATCACAAAACTGAACCCCATGCGCGCCTATTGCGTGGCGCTTTCAGCCGCCATAACGGTGATCGTGGCCAGTTGGCTAGGCTTGCCGGTTAGTTCAACTCATATCGCCGTTGGTGCGGTATTTGGTGTCGGTTTTTTCCGTGAATGGGATACCACCCGCCGCATGAAAAAGGCTAAAATCAAGACAATGTCTCCTGCTGAACTTGGGCTTGATGAACGCCGCCGCCGGAAATTGGTGCGCCGTTCTCATTTCACGTCCATCATCGCCGCGTGGATCATTACGGTTCCAGCAGCGGCGTTGTTGTCAGGGATTATCTTTACGGTGATCACAACCTTGTCGGATTAACCACGATCAAATGCTTGTGATGCGATAAACAACTCGCGAAGAACTTGGTTTTTATTGTTCACGCTTGCATTGAAATTGCCGTTGGCAAGGCACGTTAGGTGAATCGTTGCTGATGACCACATCATTGCCTTTTGATTGACGGCGGTAAATGCAACGCGTGCCTTCCGCGTCACGTTCTGCCTTTTTCAGCCGACAGGTTTCAAACATATTTCGAGTGTTTTCTTGATTGCCTTTGGAATTATAGGTTTTGGCAGCCGCAACACTTTGTTCCGGCATCAGCATGAGTCCGATAACGCCTAGCGCCACGCAAACGAGATGAGGCCGAACCTTAAGACGCATCCGGATCATCTTCCGATCCGGGCAAAAAGGCCTTGCCCTGAATTGCCCTAGCACCAAGAGTTTCTAGCAAAATAGGTGAGTTGTTCATCACCTCTTTGAGATGCTCTTCGACTTTGGCTTCTGCGGCTTCGGGTGAATCGACTTCAAATTCCGCTACGCCATCAATAATCCAATGAACTTTCACTTTCATGGGACACTCCCTTAGTAAGTTTATTTGCCAAATGACAAACCATAAAACGTTGATCTGGCTTCTTCTTGCGTGGAGAGCACCTGCTCTGTATCAAGATTTTCCGCCGCATCATCCCGCGCTTGCAGACTGCCTTCAATGCCAATAGCGGCGGCAATCGAATACCAGAAATAAGCCTGTTGATAATCAGGCTCTTCGGCGATTTCCAAATGATAGCGGGCAAATTGCATCACCGCGTCTTTATCGCCATTATCAATGCGCTGGCGGAGCCGCACCGCAATCTTTTCCCGCACCGCGTTGACCATATCAGGCGTCAGATATTCGATCACCTCATCGGCCAGCATTTTGCTTTTTTCAATTCCGCCAAGATAAGACAGCCAAGACCACATTAAGGCATCGGGGTAATGTTGCGGCGTGCCGCGTCCAGATTTTAGCAAAAGCGCTAAATTAAACTGGGCATCATGCTGAGCTGCTTGCGCTTGTAGTTCGAAAAGAGAATAAGCGTGGGCATAGTTTTTTTCTTTAACCGCCTTGACCGCTTCCTGAAATGTTTTGTCGCTCGTGGCAATATCGTCTTGGCTGCCGCCGTGATTATCGGCCATGGCCATGGAATTTGCCAGCAAGACGCCGCTAAGAACAAATGCTATTGTTGATATCCGTGCCATGATCACTTGCCCGCCATCATCACCAATTGCAAATAAAAGACGCGCATTTTGAATTTGGAATTGGGCTTTTGTTCATACACCATGATGCGCGGTCGATCGCTTTCTGGCTTTTGGAATTCGATGAACATATTGTCCGGCAATTCCACGCCATTGACGAGCAATGTGCCTTGCGGGTCGCGAGAGAATTCTTCGTGAAATTCGGAATCAATCCAAATGCGCGCAAGAACGCGGCCTAAAATATCAGGCAAGCGATTACGCATTTCTTCTTTGCTTGAAAACTTAACCGATTCTGAAACTAAATTCAGAGGGTTATCGTTTTTATTCCGATGTACAGCCGGCAGATTACTGGACGGAACCACCACAAGCGCATTTGGTGGATTGCTCATAACAAGAACCATAAATCACAAAAATAAGGTTCATAATGCCATGATTCGCTAAAATTACAACTCTTCATTGAGACCAAATGCCATGATTAAATACGCTTTTGCCTTTGATGATCGGTTTCACCCAACCGGCAAGATCAGCGTGTCAGGCTGGCATGATTTTTGAATAACATTCCCAAATTGAGTCAAAAAAGGACAAAGCCATGCTTCCGATCATCAGTTCTGGCATGATGGCCGCCAATAAAGAGATTGCCGCCGTTTCCAACAATATTGCCAATGCTGGCAGTTCAGGCTTTAAGCGCAGTTCGGTTGCCTTTGAAGATGTTTATGCCACCATGGCTGACCAAGTCAAACGCTCGACCACGGGCATGGGCACGCGCCAAAATGGTGTTCGATTGAACTTTGCCCAAGGCTCCATGAAAAACACCAATATGACGCTTGATCTGGGTGTTTCTGGTTATGGTATGTTCGTTACCGGCAACCCCAATGGCACTGATCTTCGCTATACCCGTGATGGCAGCATGACCATCAATGAAAATAGTCAAATCGCCACCAATTCGGGTCGCCTGCTCCTCGCCACAGACGGATCGCCGATTACCGTGCCCATGGCCATCGCTCAACCGAATGGCAGCCGAGAGTTTCTCAACGCCATCACCATCACCCCAAAAGGTGAGGTTATGCTTCAATATGGCGGTTTGGCGGCGGTGCGTGCTGGCCAAGTGGCGGTTGCTGGTTTCCGCAATATGCATGGCCTGCAGCAATTGGGACGCAATGAATTTATCGACACGGAACGATCCGGCCCAGCCCAATATGGCACCCCGGGCAATGGCATTTTTGGCACCATCTTGCAAGGCAGCATCGAAGCCTCTAACACCAATGTCTCTGATGAAATGGTCAAGATGATCCGCGCTCAGCAAGCCTTTGGCGCGTCGTCACGCATGATGCAAGCTGATGTAGATATCAGCCGCCGATTGATGGGTTAATTTAACCTTTATCTGCAATCGCTTTATTTTAAGGGAAGGGTCAGGTGGCAATCAATAATGCCCAGCGTCATGGCTTCATTGATGCGAAGATCGCCCTCGACACTTACCGCCAAGTCCTGATCAACGCTAAGAGATAGCACCAAAGGCCGGTGGCTTGAGCTGCGCGCCAATTGAAGCAAATCATCAAACCTTGATTTTGGCATCACCAACGCCACTTCCATCACCGGTTTATTGATCAGGATATTGACCGACCCTGAAACAACCTTGGCTTTATCGCTAGGAGAGATGGTTACTTGACCGCGGCCTCTGGCGATATTGATCAGATTACAAGAGGCCTGAAACGATGGCCGCAACTCCAGGCCGTCCATATGCAAATCTAAGGTTTGGACAGCCATGTTGATATCGCGTGTTTGTTGCCATTCGCTCATGAAGCGATCAGCCCTGTTTCTGCGTTGCTCAGGAATTGCCGCAAGCGAGTGACCGCGGATTTTTTGATTTGCGACACACGCCCGGTGGTGATGTCGAGCACTTCTGCAATTTCATAAACGTTTAATTCTTCAACATAATAAAGCTGAATCAATAAGGCTTCACGTTCGGGCAATTGCTTCAGGGCTTCTTTCAAAGACGCCCTAAGTTCAACATCGCTCATCACTTCTTCGGGGTTGTCATCATCCGATACAAACCAGATGGAAAATTCATCATAAACACTATCGAGGGATTGGTGATTATTGGCTTGAAAGGCCTTTTCCCATTCCATCATCTCATGGTCATCAATGCCAAGGAATTGTGCGATTTCGTGAAGCGCAGGTTCACGCGACAAGGTGGATCGTAATTTTTCTTCCGCCTGACGGACGCGTTGTTGCATTTTAATGGTGGTGCGGCAGAGATTGGAGTTCTTCCGCAAATGATCAATGATCTCACCTCGGATACGCAAACTGGCGTAACTGGAAAAACTAGCGCCTTCTTTAACCGTGTAATTTTGCGCCGCCAAGACAAGCCCATAATAACCGATTTGGATCAGGTCTTCGATATCCGCCGAAAGCGCCACGCGGCCATGAATATGCCAAGCAATCTTTTTCACCAAATTCAGGTGATCCGTGATCAGTTGATCAACGTCTTGTTTCTGTTCGGGGTAATGCGCTTTCATGCTAGCCCTCCCCCTTTGTGCCTTGGTCAAAAAACCGAATGCCTTTGGCCGTATTCATCGGCGCATCTAGAACCCGCTTGGCCAAGATGCGAAAGGCGTTGACCTCGGGCAAGTCCGTTTTCTGCAAAGCAATAGGCTTGCGGTCGATGATAGATTTACGAATGCGCTGAGAAAACGGCACATAGCCACCAAAACGCAACCGCACATCCAAAAACTGCATGGCGATGGTGTTGAATTTATCAAAATGCTTTTTGGCCTCGGTTTCGTTGGAAGCCATATTGACCACCACCGTGAAATCCGAAAGCCCTGTTTCCAAATGACAGGCTTTGATAAACGAATAGGCGTCCAGAAAACTGGTGGGTTCACCCACCAAAACCACCAAGGCGCGATCACTAGCGGCCACGAAAGACACGGAATTGTCGGACGCGCCGGCTGGCACATCGACGATCAAGACGTCAATATCATCTTTGATTTGATCAATCATGCGAATGGCTTGATACCGCCCCGCAGGATCAACATTAAGCATTTCTAATAACCCACTGCCGCCTGACAGGATGGAAACATCCTTAGGGCCTTTGCAGATAATGTCTTTGATGGATTTGCCGCCATTCAGCGCATCACTAAGCGTATGCGATGGATTCACGCCCAGCAGAATATGAGAATTGGCCATGCCAAAATCAGCATCAAAAATCGCCACACGCTTGCCAA
>CAYNQW010000136.1:1533-5109 GCA_964399415.1 uncultured Hyphomicrobiales bacterium | reverse complement strand
TACTCTAAATGTAAGCCCTACCCCTTGGCGCGTAAACTATCCAAAAGGATAGCTTTTCTTCCATCACTTTAGGCTGAACAGAGGATGGCAATATCCGCCAAATTAGTGCCTGTTGGCGGCATTTTAATCAATGCCCCCAATTGATCCAGGTAAGGGTAACTATTATGGGCATTTAGGGCATCTAGGCCTTGTTTGCGGTGAGCCTGCATCCCACTATGCACCAAGGCGCCTGCCGCGTCAGTCGGACCATCGCGGCCATCGGTGCCAGCCGCCAATAGCACCCATTCTTTAGGCGAAGTGGTGGGTTGTTCGGTCATGGCCATCAAAAACGACAACGCGAGTTCTTGAGAGCGCCCGCCTTTTCCAGATGATGCTGAAGAAGCGAAGGTGACCACAGTCTCTCCCCCCGTGGCGGCTTGGATGGGAAATTGGCTTTCGCGCAAAATCGACGCCAACCGCACGCCCATGGATGAGGCTTCTCCTGTTAATTCTGGAAGATTACACGAATTGCCGCCCAAAGATAGCGCGGCCGCATCACGGCAAATCTCATTGCTGGCCAGAATTTCCGTTTCCACCATGTCAAAAACCCTATCCTTTGGACGACACGGCTTTTTTTCAGGATGGCCCCCAATGGCGGTGAGATATGAGGTGATCTTTTCGATTTCCATTAACCCCGCTTGTTTCAAAAATGACAGCATGACGTCTTCCGACACCGGATCAGGCGCCATCGGCCCGCTCGCAATCGCGGCCAAATCTGTTGCCATATCCCCTGACGCGGGGACATCGGAAAGCACCCATTGAGTTACTCTTGCAGGTGCAGCCGCGCGCGCCAATCGCCCCCCCTTGATGCCGGAACAAAACCGCCGCACCGCATTCATGGCGTGGATATCAAGTCCGCTGACCAATAATCGTTCATTGATGGCAATTTTATCCGCGAGGGTTAAGCCTTCGCCGGGCAAACAGGATAATGCTGAACCGCCGCCGCTGACCAGCATCAACAAATGATCATCAGCGTTAAGCGATGTTGCTGCCGCCATCATCTTTTTGGCGCCAAGCATGCTGTTTTCATTAGGCACCGGATGACCGCCTATCGTGATGTCAAAACCATCGACCTTTTGACTGGGATCATGGGTCACCATCACCCCGGGCGCCATTAATCCCGCGTCTCGACAGGCTTGTGCCATAGGTCCTGCGGCTTTACCTAATGCCATGATCTGCGTTGGATGCTGATCAAGACGCGACAAAGCTGCTGCCATGACGCGATCAGGCGCGGCCGCTTTTAACGCGGCTTGAAATGCAGTTTCGGCTTTGGTGATCAGACGATGAGGAATCATGCGGGGTTCGGCAAAGTTTCACCAGCAAAATGAGCCTTCAGGTTTTCAACCACCATCATTCCCATGGCATTGCGCGTCTCAATTGTTGCTGATCCAAGATGCGGCAAGAATACCGTGTTGGGGGCGCTAAGCAATGACGGGTTGATCACTGGCTCACCTTGAAAAACATCAAGACCTGCGCCGCCGATTTGACCATCATGCAGAGCTTTTGCCAGCGCATCTTCATCAATAACATCGCCGCGGGCAGTATTAATCACCAAGCCATGGGAAGGCATCGCGGCAAGCGCCGAAGCCGAAAGAATATGACGCGTCTCATCGCCGCCAGGGCAATGCAGGCTCACAATATCTGCGTTTGCGCAAACCTCTTCCACCGTGTCCAATTGCACCGCATTGATATCACCACAATCGGTGACACGGGAACGATTATAGAAAACGACTTTCATGCCAAAGCCCAAGGCACATCGCCGCGCCACCGCCTTCCCAATCCGTCCCATGCCAATAATCCCGACCGTCTTGCCCGAAAAATCCATCCCCAGCAAATGAGTTGGCCGCCATCCTGACCAAGCGTTGTTGCGAATTTCGCGCTCTCCTTCTGCCGCGCGGCGGCAAGCCATGAGCATCAAGGTCATGGCAATATCAGCCGTGGCATCCGTCAAAACCCCGGGGGTGTTCGATACAAGAAGACCGTGTTCAGCCGCAGCGGTTAGATCAATATGATTCACGCCAACGCCAAAATTCGCGATGATCTGACACTGGCCTTCGGCGGCGGCGGCGATCACGTCGGCGTCAATTTTATCGGTTACGGTGACGGCGATGCCATCATGGGTTTTGATCCCATTTATCAATTCGTCACGGCTCAACGGCCGATCTTGAGCGTCAACGGTCACATCAAATAAAGCATTCAAGGCATCTTCCGCGGCGTGAGGCCAACGGCGGGTTTGTAAAATTTTTGGATTGGGCATTACGCTCTCTTCGTTGTTGTTATTTGGTCATGCACTTTAAGAATTGATCGCGCCATTCGTTCTGAGGCGACATCAATCATTTTCCCTTCAAACTGCACCGCGCCTTTACCATCTTTAGCGGCATCATCAAGCGCTTTGAGAATTCCGCGAGCGCGGCGCACGTCTTCTTCGCTTGGAGAAAACACTTCATTGGCCAGCGGAATTTGACTTGGGTGAATCGCCCATTTCCCCGCAAAGCCAATAGCAATAGCGCGTTTTGCGGCGGCAAAATAGCCGTCGCTGTCGCTGAAATCGCCAAAGGCACTATCCATTGGCACAATGCCATTAGCACGCGCCGCCGCCACAAGCCTTGAGACAACACCATGCCATTGATCACCAGGGTAATCAGGATTAAGACCGCCGATTTCAACGGTTCGGGCGTCAACAGAAGCGGCGTAATCTCCAGCGCCAAAATGCATGGCTTCAAGGCGGCGAGACCCTACCTCTTGATTGTATCGAGCAATCGCATCCAATTGGCTTGCCCCTTGCGCGGTTTCGATCAACGCTTCAAGAGCCACCGGTTCATAGCCTTTGCTTTCTGCGATTTGGCTGACGATGACATCAACCGCATAGAGATCTGCTGGTGAACCAACTTTTGGGATAATAACACTATCAAGACGATCGCCCGCGGCTTCAACAACATCCACCAGATCACGATATGTCCAGGCGGTATCCAATCCATTGACGCGCAGAGCAATGGTCTTGCCATTGCCCTTCCAATCCAGATTGCGAATGGCATCTACCGCCAATTGCCTTGCTGCAGGTTTCTCGTTGGCTGAAACCGCATCTTCCAAATCAAGGAATACCACATCCGCATCCGTGGTGCAGGCTTTCGTCATCATTTTCATGGACGACGCGGGAACGGCAAGCATAGAACGGCGCGGCCGCGAAGACGGCGAAGGGACACGGCGATGACTCATTTCCAAAACTCCTTTTTCTTACTATGCAAATTATCGAATGTTTATGAAACGATTTTTTCGCAAAAAAGAATGTTGTTCTGGATGAAATGAATCTTAACGTGATTTTCGACGCAACCCACGTTCCGCTGGAGCATCAAAATGACGCCTAGTATTGGATTTGGTGTTGGGCTTTGCAGACTTGCCTTTAGGGGCGGATTTTTTTGGGTTGCCCCGTTTGGTTTCCCCCGAAGGCTTACCACTAGACTTTGCTGACGTGGTTGGCTTACCGCGTCCAAAGTCTGGCTTTGATGACTTTGACTTGCCCGTGTTAGACTTACCGGC
>CAYNQW010000136.1:0-1433 GCA_964399415.1 uncultured Hyphomicrobiales bacterium | reverse complement strand
ATCTGGTCTTGTTCTTTTCCCCATTGGTTTTGACGCGCCGCGACCATCTTGGCGATGGTCTTTTTGATGCGATGCGGTCAAATCGTCAGGAAGGACGAGGTTAGGGTCAATCGGTTTTGGTTTGAACGCTTTAGGCTTGCCGCCATCTTTGGTGAACTTCGCCTTGCCAAATTTCTCTTTACCGAATTTCTCTTTGCCAAATTTCCGCTTATCATTTTTCCGATCATTCTTATGATCAGATTTTCCGCCGCGTTTGTTGGAACGGTCAAAAAGAGGTTCAGCCCGAAGCATAGGCGTGGCGTCGCTTGGTTTAATCGGAACCTTGCCAGGTTCATCCGCCCGCTTAGGCAATTCCACCCCAATCAATTTTTCAATATCCCGCAAAAAGGGTTTTTCGCCTTTCGAGCAGAAGGAAATCGCTACGCCTTCACGTCCCGCCCGCGCGGTTCGACCAATGCGATGGACATAACTTTCCGGAATATTAGGCAAGTCAACATTGATGACATGCGAAACATCGTCAATATCAATGCCGCGACCAGCAATATCTGTTGCCACCAGCACCGCGACTTCACCATTGCGGAATTGCCCCAGCGCACGTTGCCGTTGCCCTTGGCTTTTATTGCCATGGAGCGACACCGCCAAAATTCCATAATTATTGAGGAATGTTTGAACCCGATCTGCGCCAAATTTGGTGCGAACAAAAACAATCGCCCGATCCACCTCTTTTTGTGACAGGATTTCGAGAAGCGCCATGTTTTTCCGGCTTTTTTCCACCATGATGACTTGCTGGGTCACACGATCAACAGGTTTGGATTCTGGCGTAGCTTCCACTAATTTTGGTTCGGTCATTAGGGATTCAGCCAAAGCCTTGACCGCTTTTGGCATCGTCGCTGACAACAAGATGGATTGCCGCTGTTCTGGCAAGCGTTCGGTGATCTTCTTGATCACCGGCAAAAACCCAAAATCGAGCATTTGATCGGCTTCATCAAGGATGATCGTGGTGGTTTCGTCCAGCCCTAATTCCCCGCTTTCGATATGGTCAAGAGCACGCCCCGGCGTTGCGATGACAATATCTACCCCGCGCCGCAAAGCCTTAATCTGTGGGGGGTAACTGACCCCGCCCACCACAATGGCTTGAGCATAATTGATGTATTTTCCATAGCGGCGCACGGTATCGGCAATCTGATTGGTCAATTCCCGCGTTGGCGATAAGATTAGGACCGAACATGATCCCCGTCGCGCACGGGTTTTGCTGGTTGCCAGTTGATGCAAAATAGGCAATACGAAGGCCGCAGTTTTCCCCGTGCCAGTTTGCGACAAGCCGATGACATCATGCCCGTTTTGAATAAGCGGGATCATCTGAGCTTGAATGGGCGTGGGGTTGGTGTAACCGCTATCACGAATAGCACGGTGAATTTCGTCAGCAAGGCTGA
>CAYNQW010000135.1:0-5201 GCA_964399415.1 uncultured Hyphomicrobiales bacterium | reverse complement strand
CTGATGCGTTTGCCGTAATCATTGGTCTGGGCAATGATCGCCATATGAGGCTGTGTCCGTCCGGATCGGGCGATGGGTTTAACTTGATAAAACGCTTGAAGCAACACCGTCTCCAAGTCTTGTTCAGGCGTTTGCCCAAGCAACCACACCCCATCTTTTGCCACCGTGCTGTCGTTCGAAAAAGACAAAACAGGGATGCCCTCCGCCGCCGCAAGCGATTGAGCAATGCGGGTGTTTTCCGCAAAAAGCGGACCGATGATCAAATCCGCGTCATGAGCAATCGCTTCCATCACCGCCGCTTCGATGCCTTGCGCGGTGTCGTGAAACGTCAGGTCAATTTGCTCACTCCCCAAAGTGAATAAAGCCAATTCCGCCCCACGGCGCATATCAAGGCCAATGGCTTTGGCACGGCCACCCAAAGGCATCAGCAAGGCCGCGCGTAATGTATTGGGAGCTTTGCTGATGGTCTGAATCGCCGCTCGATCCGATTGAATGTAACCGTCATTGAGTTTGGCGGATTGGCGAACCAATTTGAACGCCGCCGCCAGCGCATCTTCCGCCAAGGATGGGTCTTTGCCCTCAGGAATAATTGCTTCTTTATCTGTTGTTTTTTCCGCCGAAGAAATTGTGTTGGTATCAATGCTCCAAATCACATCATTGGACGCGTTGTCTTTGGATGCGTTGTTTTCAGCGACAAGGTCGAGGTCTGCGTTTTCGGAAGACGCTTTAGAAGCGTTATCCGCCGCTTCAAATTGCGATAAAATCAGCGCGATGGTGTCGTTTTCCTCAATGACGGCTTCTTCGGATGATGAAATGGGTTCGTTTTTTTGCGTTGGTTCTTCGAGCAACGCGGCCGTTTCTTCTGTTAGCGATGGCAGCGATTGGCTGTCAGCGTTGTCTTGGATTGGTTGCGCTATCCGTTCGATCACTGCGCTGGTGTCATCTGCCGCTTCAGATTGCGTTTCGGTTTCAGTAGAAGGTTCAACAGCGGCTTTTGCCGGCGGTATAATTTTCAGCACTGTGCCTGAAGGCGTTGCCGACGCTATCACTTGCGTTTCTGAAGAGGGTGGAAGCGACACGTTTACCGATGACGTCACCAACGGGCGCGGCTGATCCTGACAAGCGGCAAGCGCAACCGTCAGCATCACCCCCAACCATCTTATGATGCATTGAGGCTGCTGATATTTCACCCTGCCTATTGCGTCTATTGCGTTTAACGCCACTTTTGCTTTTCCCCCATGATTAAGCAAGACCCACTATCAAAAACCTCCACGATCGGGGACGACAGCATCGCATGATTACGCTATTCTATAATCGTGACCAAATTAAGGTATTATGCTTATGTCCTCAGGTAAAGAGACAGGATTGGCTTTCAATGGCTTGGCGGTGGTGTCCACCCCCATCGGCAATCTTGGCGACATCACGCCGCGCGCGCGTGACGTGTTAGCCCATGCTGATCTGATTGCTTGTGAAGATACCCGTCATACGGGGTTGTTGTTATCACGGTTAGGCATCACCCCAAAAAAATTGGTGGCTTATCATGACCACAGTCAAGATCATGTCATCCATGGCTTGATCGAAGCCCTGCAAAAAGGCAAAACTGTTGCGCTGGTCAGCGACGCCGGCACGCCGTTGATTTCAGACCCTGGCTATCAATTGGTGGCGGCGTGTCGACAAGCAGGTCTTCCCGTAACGCCTATTCCCGGGGCTTCGGCTTTATTGGCTGGCTTAGCCGCTTCAGGGTTGCCCACCGATCAATTTTATTTTGCAGGGTTTCTGCCCCATGGCGAAAAGAAACGCCGGGATGCGCTGGAGGCGTTAAAACCCATAGGCTCAACCATCGTCTTTTACGAAAGCCCTAAACGTCTTGCTTCAACCCTTGCCATTATGGCTGAGTTGTATCCGTCAAGGCCTGCGGTTGTGGGGCGAGAATTAACCAAACTGCACGAAAGTTTTTATCATGGTGATGTCGCGTCGCTTTATGCGGCGTTAAAAGATCAATCCTTAAAAGGCGAAGCGGTGCTTATCTTAGGCCCTCAAAAAGACGAAGAGACTCTCTCGAAAGACGATTTGGAATCCATGGTGGCGAAAGCGCTCGCCGATGGGTATTCAAGACGTGATGCCGCCGCGCTCATTGCTGACCAAACAGGACACGCGAAAAAACTCATTTATCAGATCGCCATTGCTTTGCCGGATCCCTCCCGTGAACATGAGACGTGAGCCGCGTTAATGCCAAAGCACGACGGCAAGCGGAGTCGCGCGGGCGCTGGGCGGAACGCTGGGTTGCCCTGCTGTTGTTTTTTATGGGGTACCGCTGCTTGGCGAGGCGTTACCGCACCCCTGTGGGTGAGATCGACTTGATCGCCCGCCGCGGCGAAACTCTTGTTATGGTGGAAGTCAAATACCGGCGCGCCTTGGGGTTTCAGCGATTGCGCTTTGAAGATGTTGAACAAACCGCGCCATCCCCCGCCGCGCAAAAACGACTCTTGCGGGCGGCGGAATGTTACCAAGCAAAGCATCTTCAGCATGCCCATCTTATGGTCAGGTTTGATTTGGTGATTGTCCATGCCAGTGGGCGATGCTGGTGGTTTCGTGACGTTTTGCGGTGTTGACCATCAAATTATCTCAAGAAGGTGGATTAAAGGTTGAGTTTTGATGACGATTGCGGCATCAATATTGTATTGATCCAATTCACCTCGATGGGGATTTTTATGATCACCTTTTCACGGTTTTCTCTTATCGTCAGCCAAAGCAAATCATCGGCGTTGCATCACGCCGCCATGGCATTGATGGTTTTGATGCTTGCCTTCAGTCTTTCTGGCTGTGTTGGGGCGGTGGCCGGCATTGGGGCGGCGGCGGTCGCGGCCGGTTCAACGGAAAAAGGATTGGGCACTTCAATTTCCGATGGGGTGATCAAAGCAAAATTGAGCGATCGCTTCATCAAAACAAACACAACGCTTTTCACCAATATTTCAATCTCCGTTAACAACGGCACCGTGATCATGACCGGAAGCGTCGAGCAACCTGAGCATAAAGTCCAAGCCACCCAATTGGCTTGGGAAACCCGTGGTGTGATTGAGGTGATCAATGAAGTCGAAGTGACGGATAAATCTTCGCTCAAAGACATTGCCAAAGATTTGGCCGCCGCCGCGCAATTGCGCGCCAAATTGATCGCTGATCCTGATATTTCATCCATCAATTTTTCGGTCGATGTCGTCAATGGCACGGTATTTTTAACCGGCATTGCTTCATCCGAAGACGAAATGGCCAAGGTTGTCGAACATTCCCGTGAATTGCGTTTTGCCGATAAAGTGGTGAATTACATCCGCATCGGTGATGACGACCGCAGTTAAGCCAATCGAATGAGTCTCAACGTCGCCATTCAGATGGACCCTATCGACCGCATTGATATTCGCGGCGATACCACCTTTGCCCTTGGTCTTGAAGCACAGCGGCGCGGCCATGACCTTTTTGTCTATCATCCCGCTGACTTGACCATGGATTTAAGGGGCGGTGACCGCTTGCCGAAAGACAGCGTCATGGCCACAGGTCAAGCCACCACTTTTATCGACCAGATCGGTCAGCATTTTGTCGAAGAAGCCCGTGAACAACGGCGGTTGATTGACAGCGATGTGGTGTTGATGCGGCAAGACCCGCCTTTTGATATGCAATACATCACCGCCACGCATTTGCTGGATCATATTCATCCCGATACCTTGGTGGTTAATAACCCAAGCGAAGTCCGCAACGCGCCGGAAAAACTGCTGATCACGTCCTTTCCGGAATTGTTGCCGCCCACCTTGATCAGTCGCCAGATTGATGACATTAAAGCTTTTCAGCGCGCGCATAAAAACATCATCGTTAAACCGCTTTTTGGCAATGGCGGGGCGGGGGTGTTTCATCTCAAGCCTGATGATGAAAACCTGTCATCGCTGCTGGAAATGATGCTGAGCCAAGACCGTTCACCACTGATGATCCAACAATATCTGCCTGATGTTCGCAAAGGCGATAAGCGCGTGATCCTTGTGGATGGGGTGGCGGTTGGCGCGTTGAATCGCCTGCCGGCGGAAGGTGAGTCGCGGTCGAATATGCATGTCGGCGGCACGCCTGCTGATATTGCGTTGGATGACCATGATCTCCGCATCGCTGAGGCCATTGGCCCGACCTTAAAAGAACGTGGTCTTTTGTTTGCGGGGATTGACGTGATTGGCGGCTATTTGACGGAAATCAATGTTACTTCTCCGACAGGGCTTCGGGAAATTGACCGCTTTACTGGGGTTAATTTGGCGGTTCATATTTGGGACGCCATTGAATCCAAACTTTAGGTTTCCTTTAACTTTCCATCGGCAAGCGGCGATAACGCAAGGCTTCGGCCAAATGCGTGGATCGCGTTTGTTCATCCCCGTCTAAATCAGCGATTGTGCGCGCCACGCGCAACACCCGGTGCAAGCCTCGTGCGGACAAGGCTTGTTTTTCACCGGCTTGATGCAGCAATGCCAGTGCCTCGTCATCAAGACCAACCGCTTGATCAATTTCATCTGGGCTTAAATCCGCGTTCAAGCGTTTAAGGCCATCTGACCTGCGTTTGGCAGCAAAATCTTGAGCCGCAATAATCCGATCGCGAATGGTCGCCGAGTTTTCCTGTTGCGTTTTTTCCAGCATCTGGTGGATTGGCACTTCCGGCACCTCGATCATCAAATCAAAGCGATCCAGCATCGGGCCTGAAATCTTCGCTAAATATTGTTGGCTGCATATTGGCGCACGGGCGCAAGCGCGGGCAGGATCACCCAAATAACCACAACGGCACGGATTCATCGCGGCGATCAATTGAAACTTAGCCGGATAGGTGATGTGATGATTGGCTCGGCTAACCACGGCTTTTCTGGTTTCAATGGTTTGCCGCAAAGCATCGAGATGAGGACGTTGCCATTCCGCCAATTCATCCAAAAATAAGATGCCGCCATGGGCAAGGCTGACCTCACCCGGCCGAGCGCGAACCCCGCCGCCAACCAAAGCAGGCACGGAAGACGAGTGATGCGGGTCACAAAATGGCCGATGCCAAATCAACCCATCATCCTGCAATTGCCCGGCGATGGAATGTATCATGGTGACTTCCAGTGCTTCCGCGACGGCTTTATCCGCTAGGCCAACAATCGCAAACCCCGGCATGCCGTTGGAAAGATGCACCTGTACATCGACAG
>CAYNQW010000134.1:0-5234 GCA_964399415.1 uncultured Hyphomicrobiales bacterium | reverse complement strand
CCGAGCCAATCAACACGAATTGCTCACAAAGCGTGATGTCAGATTTAGGCAGGAGGCGTTCCCCATAGCCTAAAGACCTGAGGCCGTAATCTGAAAGCGTTTGTAGACAAGCCATAATCAACCGGCCTTTCCAGCCATGGTCGCTTGGCCATGGGATAGCCGTGCCGACAGCCGATCAAGGACCGATTGCGATACATAGGTTAGCATCAAATAAAACACCATCAGCACCGCAAAATACCATGCCCGCCAATCGGGATGAGGATATTCATAAACGCCGGTTTTTAACCCGCCAAGTTCACGCGCCCAATAAACAATATCTTCAATGCCTAAGAGAAATAGCAATGGGGTGGCTTTGATCAAAATCATCCACAAATTTGACAGCCCTGGCAGCGCATAGATCCACATCTGCGGCAAAAGAATACGCCGAAATATCTGCCGAGGTGATAAACCAAAGGCTTCCCCTGTTTCCAATTGTGCTTTCGGAACAGCCGCCATTGCGCCAGCCAAAACATTGCCCGTAAACGCCCCAAAGACGATGCCAAAAGCCAGCAATGCTAAGGCAAAGCCATAAATTTCATGCACCCATTGCGCCGCCGAACTGAGGGGGAGTTTTGCCGCCGCGCAAACGACAAAATCATTGCCTTGGCGAATAGGGGCGGTGACGTCTGGGCATAAGATTTGGTGCCTTAAATATTCAAAGGCTTGATCAAGGGCGATGGGAATAAACAAAAAGAAAACAATATCTGGCACGCCGCGGATCATGGCCAGATACCCCTTGCCCATAAACCGAACGGCTGTCATTGGCGATCGGCTCGCCATGGCGCCTGCGAATCCAAATCCCATGGCCAAAGGTGCGGCAAGCGCGATTAACCCCATCACCACCAGAAAAGAGGCGTAAAAGGACATATGCTTTGGTGTGGTGATGTAGCACGATAACCACATCAGCCCATCAATGGTTTTAGGATCAGCGCAATAGCCAAACATTAGAATAACCCCTCATCATCAGGGCGTGATTGCGGAGCAAAATCAGTCATCAAAGGAATTGCCGATAATCATTATGCTAAGCGTCAATCAGCGACCAATCAAACATAAAAATAGGAAGACGGCACGCCGTCTTCCCATCATTTTTTGCCTTCAAATGACCTTAGAAGGTGGCCGCTTCGTCACCAAACCACTTTTTGATCATTTTGTTCAAAGAACCATCAGCTTTCATTGAGCCAATGGCTTTGTCCATTTTGGCTTTCAGCGCGCCGTCAGATTCGCGAACGCCCATGCCAACACCACCACCAATGGATACTTCGCCCAGAACAGCAAATTCACCATTGGATTCAGCGATGATCGGAGCCAGGTAATCACCATCGGCCAGAACCGCGTCTGCTTCGCCGTTTTTAACCGCAGCAATGGTTTCTTCTGGGGTGGCAAATTCAACTAAAGTTGCGCCGCTTTCAGCAACATAACTGGCTTGGATTGTTGCAGTCTGCGCGGCGATAACACCACCTTTCAGGTCAACGCTCGCACCATTCATGCCCATATAGATGGAAGGTGATGGTGGGATGTAATCTTGAGTGAAGTCAATCACTTCATCACGTTCAGCCGTAATGGACATACCTGCGATGATCGTGTCGTAGTTGCCTGATACAAGGTTTGGAATAATGGAATCCCATTCGTTCACCACCCAGACGCAATCCAATTTTGCGCGTGAGCAAAGTTCATCACCCAATTCACGTTCAAACCCATCAACTTCGCCTTTGTCATTGATGAAATTGTAGGGAGGGTAAGCGCCTTCGGTGCCCATACGCACGGTTTCTGCCAGCGCAGGACCTGCCACAAAAGCAGCAACAAGTGCTGATAACATCATTTTCTTCATGGTTCTCTCCTTTATCCTAAAAACCATTTGTTTTCCCGCCTCAAACGCTGAGTATATCACATCCCGGTTTTATGTCGAAGATGCGCTCAGGAACTGTTGCAACCGCGATGATTTCGGGTTGTCAAAAATATCGTCACTCCGGCCTTCTTCTTCAATACGGCCTTCGTGCAAAAAAATAACTTTTGAAGACACATCGCGAGCCAGTGCCATGTCATGGGTGACCAGCAACATAGTGCGGTGTTCTTTCGCTAAATCTTTAATCACTTTAATGACCTCTTGCTCCAATTCCGGGTCAAGGGCGGAGGTGGGTTCATCAAACAGCAACACCTGCGGTTCCATGGCCAGCGCACGGGCGATAGCGGCACGTTGTTGCTGCCCTCCCGATAATTGCGCCGGGAAAAAGTCAGCCTTATCCGCAATGCCGACTTTATCCAATAGCATCGTTGCTTTAGCGATCATCTCACCACGGTCATGACCAAGCACCGTGACAGGGGCTTCAATGACATTTTCAAGGATGGTCATATGCGCCCATAAATTGAACTGCTGAAAGACCATGGAAAATTGCGTGCGAAGAGCCATGACTTGATCTTGATCAGCGGGCTGGCGGTGATTTTTTTTGCTCGTCCAGCGCACAGATTCGCCGTTGAAAATGATGTCACCTTGATGGCTGTCTTCCAGCAGGTTAATGGAACGCAACAAGGTGGATTTGCCCGAGCCTGATGATCCGATAATCGAAATCACATCCCCTTTATCCGCCGATAGATCAACGCCTTTAAGGACTTCCAACGTGCCATAATTTTTATGCAGATCGCGAATTTCTAAAATAGGGTTGGATATGGTCAATCTCCGCTCATGTCCTGAGTTTCAAACCCCTTTAATAGGTTTTGCTCAAATAAACAATTATTAAAACTATCAAAATTCTTGGCTTGTGTTAACGCCGATGATCTTTTTTACTAAGCGGATGATTTTGATCGTGTGAGTTGAAATAAAATGGCTAACCCGCTTTTTGATGCGCTTTTTGCCCCTCATCAGGGAAAAGACACCCCTTTTCTGATATCGCCCAACGGTATGGTCACCAGCCATGATGATTTTCTGAAACAAGCGGCACGGCTTGCCCATGCGTTGGTGGCGATGGGGCTTAAGCCGGGGGATCGCATCGCGGTTCAGGTGGAAAAAACGGAAGCGGCGCTTGCGCTCTATGCCGCGGCGGTTCAATCTGGGGTGGTGTTTCTGCCCTTGAACACAGCTTATACCGTCGATGAGCTTCGCTATTTTATTGAAGATAGTCAGGCCGCATTGGTGATTTGTGACCAGCAACGGGAGGCCGAATTAGCGCCAATTGCCGCAGAATTAGAAGCGAAATTATTGACCCTCAACGCCGATGGCCAAGGCGCTTTGATGACCTTGGCGCATGATCAGCCGGATGCTTTTTCCACCATCAATCGCAAGAGCGATGATTTGGCGGCGTTGCTGTATACATCGGGCACCACTGGGCGATCAAAAGGCGCGATGCTGAGCCAGCGTAATTTGTTGTCTAACGCTGAAACGCTCGTGGAATATTGGCATTTCACCACTGAGGATCGGTTGATACACGCCCTGCCGATTTTCCATACTCACGGTCTTTTTGTCGCCAGCAACGTGACGTTGTTATCAGGGTGCAGCATGGTCTTTATGCCGAAATTTGATCGTGACGCGATTATCGCAGCATTGCCGCAAGCCACGGCGATGATGGGGGTGCCTACTTTCTACACCCGCCTCTTGGATGATGAGCGTCTCAACAAGGATTTAACCCAAAAGATGCGGCTTTTTATTTCTGGTTCCGCGCCGTTATTGGCTGAAACTCATTTGCAATTCGAAGCGCGGACAGGGCATCGTATTCTTGAACGCTATGGCATGACTGAAACCAATATGAACACCTCCAATCCTTATGACGGTGAGCGCCGGGCAGGGACGGTGGGTTTCCCGCTTTCCGGCGTCGAGTTGCGGATCACGGATGCTGATACAGGCGCGCCTCTGGCTCAAGGTGAGATTGGCTTGATCGAAGTGCGGGGAGATAACGTCTTTTCGGGATATTGGAATATGCCAGAAAAAACAAAGGCTGAATTTCGAGATGATGGGTTTTTCATCACGGGTGATCTGGGGTTCGTCGATAAGGACGGTTATGTGAGCATTGTTGGCCGCAACAAAGACCTGATCATTTCTGGCGGCTATAATATTTACCCCAAGGAAATTGAATTGGTGCTGGATGATCAAGACGGCGTTAACGAAAGCGCGGTGATTGGTGTGCCTGATGCTGATTTTGGCGAAGCGGTTTTGGGCATCATCACCGTTGAACATGGCGTTGAGCCTGATCTGGATGGAATCATGGCCAATCTTCAGGCGGCATTGGCTCGTTTCAAGCACCCCCGCCGGTTGATTGTCGTCGATGAATTGCCGCGCAACACCATGGGCAAAGTGCAAAAAAATATTTTACGCGATCAATTCAAAACGATCCTCGACGATTGAATATCGGGCGTTGTTGCTTATATCTGAATGATGATCACACGCCGTCACTTTATTCAGTCGTCAATTGCCGTTTCAGCGGTTTTTAGCCTATCGCCCTTGCCTTTTGATGATGGGCGCGCGCAAGCCGATGGCGCGAAGACGCGCCGCTACGCGCTTGACGCTAAACCTGCGCCGCATCAATTTGCCAAAGATATATCGCCAACGGATTTGTGGCTTTATAACGGGGAAAGCCCGGGGCCTATGATCACGGCAAAGAAAGGGGAAACCCTTGAGGTGGTCTTTACCAACCATCTGGATCAGCCGACAACGGTGCATTGGCATGGCATCCGCAACATTAATGAAATGGATGGCGTCCCCGATCTCACCCAACCTGCGGTTGAACCTGGAGAAAGTTTCACCTATCGGTTTCCCGTCCGAGACGCTGGCACGTTTTGGTATCACGCCCATAACATGGCTTGGGAGCAAGTGGCACGGGGGCTTTATGGTGCGTTGATCGTCACCGATGATGATCAAAACCTCAATGCGCGTGATGTAGTGGTCATGGCCGATGATTGGCGGCTTGATCAAAACGATCAGATTGATGCCGAAAGCCTAGGCAGTCTTCATGATTGGTCGCATGGCGGCAGGCTTGGCAATTACTTAACCATCAATGGCCAAAGCCGACCAGCGATTTTGCGGCCTGTTTCAGGCGCCATGCGTTTGCGGTTGATCAACGCGTCTAACGCCCGTGTCTTGTCGTTTCAATTGAATGATCGTCAGCCGATGAATGTGATTGCCTTGGATGCGGTGCCGTGTCCGGCCTTTTCCCAAGATGTGATCACCCTTGCGCCTGCTCAGCGGGTTGATGTGCTTGTCCAAGACG
>CAYNQW010000133.1:1975-5261 GCA_964399415.1 uncultured Hyphomicrobiales bacterium | reverse complement strand
GTCATTGCCGCTTTAGGATATGCCCTTTCAAGCGTGCTTGTGCGTTTATTTGATGAAGATATCCCTTCGGCGGCCATCCAAATTAGCCAGCAATTTATCACCTTTTTTATGGGCTTGATCCTGTTGCTGATGTTAGACGAGATCGTGCCAATAGCAACCATCCAAGATGCAGGATTATTTGTTTTACTTGGCATCTTTGGCGGTATTGGCGTTTTGGGGTTGGTCATCGCTTACCGCTTGGTCGACCCATCCAGTTTGGCGCCATTTGAATATTTTGGCATTCCCATCTCATTCATGCTTGGTTGGCTGTTTTTCAGCGAAGCACCTTTTGACGCGCTATTCCCCGGTGTTTTCTTTATCGTTGGCGCTGGATTGCTGATTTTTCTTCGTGAGCGATATAATAAAAATCAAACTCGACCTAATGTTAAGAGGTGAAGTGCATCTTGACTAAACTCTCCACCATATGCGTATGAATAAAAGGACTATGAGCCGCACACCTGCCGGAGGAACACAATGAAAAAAACAGGTCAAAATGATGGAAATTTAGGCCACACCGCAGGGATAAGCGGGGCTCTCTACGCCTCGCTTGAACAATGCTTATTGCCGCCCGAACAAGCATGGTCACTGCCGCCTGAATGCTATACCAAAGACGCGATAATAGAATTAGAGATGTCCAATATATTCCGAAACCATTGGATTTGCGTTGGCCGGGCGGATCAATTGGCTTCTCAAGGGGAGTACAGGTGTATTGATTTTGCAGATTTCTCCATAATTTTGCTGCGTGACAATGATTCAAATTTCCGTGCCTTTGCAAATTCATGCCGCCACCGTGGCGCAAGATTATTAGAGGGTTCCGGTAAGATCAGTGGAATTCGTTGTCCATTTCACAGCTGGGCTTACAAGTTAAATGGTTCGCTCGCTGGCGCGCCGCATATGGAAGCCGCCGCTAATTTTTGCAAATCAGATTTTAACCTGATCAGTTATCGGGTTGATCAAGCGCTTGGCTTTCTTTTTATTTGCCTGTCGCCAGAAGCACCAAGCCTTGAACACACCCTTAGTGACTTTTCAGCCATTCACGCGCCATGGCCTATTGAAGCCTTGGTTTCGACACGCCAGCGGCATTTTGAGGTCGAGTGCAACTGGAAATTATTTATCGAAGTTTTTAACGAATACTATCACTTGCCCTTTGTTCACCCGGACTCTATTGGCTCTATTTACCAGACTCCAGAAGCGAGCGATGCGGTGGACGGCGCCTTCACCTCACAATTTGGCAGCACGGAAGGCACCGGTGGGTTGTTGCAATCCACCCAGCAACAATCCCTTCCTATGATGCCCGGGTTAAGCGGCAAAGAAGCCTCTGGCGTGCGATACACATGGGCATTTCCAAACATGACATTTGCCATTGGCGTCGACGCCATGTGGGTTTATCACGTCTTTCCTTTAGCCCCCGACCGTTGCTTGGTTTATCAAACGGCTTGTTTCCCGCAGGAGACCATCAAAACGGATCGTTTTGAAGAACAGGTCGCCGCCTATTACCACCGTCTTGATACCGCGCTTGATGAAGACATCCCGGCATTGATCAATCAACAAAAAGGTATGTCCAATCCTGATGCGCAGCAAGGTCGGTTTCAACCATTGCTTGAGCCTAATGTTGCACGATTTGCCAATTGGTATGCCCAAAAAATGATGGCGGCTGAGCAAGCCCTATAGACAAGATAGTATTGCGCGCGGGTTCGACTAAAGGCATCATGAAATTGGTCTTGGTGGAGAGCCGCAGGGCGATCCGATGATAGGAGTGTAACCATGGGTAGATTAGACGGTAAGACCGCGTTTGTGACCGCGGCTGGGCAGGGTCAAGGTAGGGCGGTGGCGCTGGCCATGGCAAGAGAAGGCGCAAAGGTTTTTGCCACGGACATCAGCGAAGAACTGCTGACCAGCATCAAGACAGAAAACCCGGCCATTGAGACGTTTCAACTTGACGTCACCAATGCCGAGGCTATTCGCGCCGCACCAGAAAAAACAGGCCCCATCACCACGCTCTTCAACTGCGCGGGTCATGTTCATCACGGCACCATTCTTGACACTGATGACGATGATTTCACCATGGCTTTCACCCTTAATGTTCAGTCGCAATTCCGGCTGATCAAAGCGTATTTGCCCATGATGCTCGATCAAGGTGAAGGGTCGATCATCAACATGGCGTCGGTGGCCTCGACCATCAAAGGCGCGCCTGATCGCTGTCTTTATGGTTCCACCAAAGCCGCCATCATGGGCATGACCAAGGCGGTGGCAAGGGATTTTGTCGATCGCGGGATCAGGTGCAACGCGCTCTGTCCAGGCACCATCCTTACCCCATCCCTCGAAGAACGGATGCGGGCGCGGGGGGATCTCGAAAAAGCCAAAGCTGAGTTTCTGGCTCGTCAGCCGATTGGTCGATTTGCAACACCGGAAGAAGTCACCGGGATCGTCATTCATTTGGCTTCCGATGAATCGCGCTTCACCACCGGCACCTTCCAGATTGTCGATGGCGGCTGGGCGTTGTGAGTTCAGCCCAAGCAAAACAAACCATCGGCTTCCTTGGCGCGGGGCTAATGGGTCGGGGCATGGTCATGCGTCTTCTCGGCGCCGGGCATGACGTGCATATCATGGCGCATCGCAACCGTGCGCCTATTGATGCGCTGATCTCCCATGGAGCCATTGAAGAGCCTGATGCCGCATTGCTTGCCAGCGTTTCGGATGTGCTGATCTTTTGTCTACCTAATGCTGGTATCGCCGCTGCCGTGTTGGATCAAATCCTGCCATCATCGCGCCCCGGCATGCTGGTGATTGATTGCACCACCAGCCATCCTGATGCGGTTGTTGACTTAGAAAAAACCGCGGCAACCAGAGATGTTCTCTACGCCGAGGCACCGCTGACCGGGGGTGTTGCGCAGGCGGAGGCCGGAATGCTGGGCGCTATTCTGGGCGCGTCTGAGGAAGTCGCGGAAAAAGCACGCGCCGTGCTTGAGCCTTGCTGTTCGGCCATCGAACATATGGGGCCGGTCGGGATAGGAGCCACCACCAAATTGATCAGCAATTTCCTTTCCCTTGGAACGGCTACGCTGGTCATGCAAGCGATGGGGGCGGCGCGTGATCATGGCGTGGATTGGGAAAAATTCTATCGCCTAGCCTGTCAGGGGTCTGGCCATTCGATGAGCCTTGATCGCATCGCACCGGCGGCGATTGCAGGGCGTCATGATGGCTATGTGTTCAGCCTTGAGAATACGATCAAGGATCTGGGCTATAT
>CAYNQW010000133.1:0-1875 GCA_964399415.1 uncultured Hyphomicrobiales bacterium | reverse complement strand
GTTCCAAATGATGGTGGTTATTGATGAAAACTCCCCAAAACATATCTCGGCGTAGATGGATGCTTTCAGCCCTGTCCTTTTTGGGGGGCTTGATGGCTAGCCCTGTTCTTGCGCAAATTAAATATCGGCCGGTGCGTACGCAATATATTGCCGCCCTCGCACCGGCAGACGCGCGTTCTGGAACTGGGGCTGAAACATGGGGGATATGGCGTGTTGACCCTGGACCCATTGGTGTTTGGCTTCATTTGTATCAATTGTTGCGCAAAGCGGGCAACATCGCCCCCGCCGGATGGCGCTTTGATATTGACGATTGGTGGCTGGATGAAAACGGGCTGATCATGAAAGCCCCTGATTTTCCGATTTCGCCGGGGAAATATTTGGTGACCAATGGCGAAGAAAACGCGTCCATGCTCACCATTGAAGAACCTGACCAAAATGGTCGGCAAAACTGGTCGCTGACGGATAACATGACCATCGGCGATGTCACCCATGGCCCTTGCCGATCGGCGCGTTACACGCCCATCGGCGCCAGCGGCACCTGCACGCCAGAAAACGCGGATCAATCGGCTTTTCCTTTGAAACTTGGCGAGCAATTGCCGCCTGTGACCGATTGCAATCGAAAAGTTTATGCGGTGCTGATCGTCTTTGGCTACCCTGTGGAAGGGTAAGCCATCAAAAGGTATTGATGCACCTGAACCCGATATAGACAACGGCCATATCGCGGGGCTTGGTTGCGCCATAATCCGCCTTCATTTGCTCATCGCCATACCACCATGACCCGCCCATGGTGGCTTGCGCTTGGCCATCGCCAAGGCTTGCCCATTCCCACACATTAGCCCCCATATCAAAAAGGCCATTCACCCCAGCCGTTGTTGTTCCCACCCGAGCGTGGCCAAAACCCCGGGACAAATAAGCCGAAAATTGCGTCTTGCCGATGGGATTTCCCTGATCAGAACCGCAATCGCGAAGGCAATTGGCGCCATCTGGCTGCGCCCCGGTGGGATAGGGATAGGTCTTGCCCGTGACAAAGGGGGGAGGCGGGGTTGTCCTCATTTCAGTATAAGCATGGGTGATCCATTCTTGCTTGGTCGGCAAGCGTCCACCCTTCCACGCGCAAAAGGCTTGCGCTTCATCAAAGGTGATATGAACGGCAGGCTCATCGGGATGGCTTGCTACGCCATAAGGGCGTCTCCAATTCCAGTTGGGCTTGGTCACCCAGCCCGCCTCATAAACCATGCCGCCGTGTTGCTCACCTTGCGTGACATATCCTGTGGCCTCCACAAAGGCGGCAAAGTCGGCGATTGAAACCTCGGTGGCATCGATCTTTTCGGCGGCATTAACCAACCCCGAAAGAGGCATCCCCAACAATAAAAGACCAATCCAAAATTTCATCAGCTCATGAGCAAATCAGATGGATCACGACGCTTTGTTTTGGCGATTGGCGATCAGGTCATCGACAACACCCGGATCAGCGAGCGTCGACGTGTCCCCCAATTCCGCGAAATCATCCGCCGCAACCTTACGCAAGATACGCCGCATAATTTTACCGGAGCGCGTCTTCGGCAATCCCGGCGCCCATTGCAATAAATCAGGCGTGGCGATTGGGCCAATTTCCTTGCGCACCCATTGCCGCAATTCCGCGCGCAATTCATCGGTAGGTTCTTCGCCCATCACCAAGGTCACATAAGCGTAAATGCCTTGCCCTTTGATGTCATGGGGATAGCCCACCACCGCGGCTTCGGCCACTTTGGGATGCGCCACCAGCGCAGATTCAACCTCAGCCGTGCCCATACGATGCCCCGACACATTGATCACGTCATCGACGCGGCCCGTGATCCAATAATAGCCATCATCATCACGGCGGCATCCATCGCC
>CAYNQW010000132.1:0-5344 GCA_964399415.1 uncultured Hyphomicrobiales bacterium | reverse complement strand
TTGCCGGTGAAAATGTTCATCATCAACAACGAATGGATGGGCATGGTGCGCCAATGGCAGCAATTGATCCATGGTGGCCGTTATTCCGAAAGTTATTCCGATTCACTGCCTGATTTCATGAAATTGGCGGATAGTTTTGGCATGAAGGGGCTTTGCGCTCAAACCACGGGTGATCTTGATGGCGTGATTGATGCCATGCTTGCCCATGATGGGCCGGTGCTAGCGGATATTCGTGTCGCTAAGGAAGAAAATTGCTTCCCCATGATTCCATCGGGCGCGGCCCATAATGAAATGTTGCTCGGCCCTCAGGATAAAGCCGATGCGCCTGTGTCTGAAGAAGGCATGGTATTGGTTTAAGGAAAATGACCATGACGGAAAAAGAACAACGGCATACCATCTCCGTGCTCGTGGATAATGAACCTGGCGTCTTGGCGCGAGTGATTGGTCTGTTTTCTGGGCGCGGCTATAACATTGAAAGCCTCACCGTTTCGGAAATTGACCCGGTGCATGAAATTTCTCGAATTTCTGTTGTCACCCGTGGCACGCCGATGGTGATTGAACAAATCAAGGCTCAATTGGCGCGGATCGTGCCGGTGCATGCGGTGAAAGATTTGACCAGCGATGGCGCTCATATCGAACGCGAATTGGCGTTGGTTAAGATGGTGAATTCCGGCGAAGAACGGATCGAAGCCCTGCGGATCGCCAACACATTCCGGGCTCGCACATTGGACAGCACCTTGACGTCTTTTGTTTTTGAAATCACAGGCAGCAGCTCAAAAGTGCAAGCATTTGTTGACTTGATGTCCTCACTCGGCCAAGTAGAGGTATCAAGAACTGGTGTTTCTGCTATATCAAGAGGTGCTGTCGCTGATATGCCCATCGCGACCAGCCGTGATGTTGCTCTACCATAACGCCTTATAAACCCTTAGGAGAAGATTCATGCGCGTTTATTACGATCGGGATGCCGACGTTAATCTGATTAAAACCAAAAAAGTATGCATCGTCGGTTACGGCAGTCAGGGTCATGCCCATGCCGCCAACCTGAAAGATAGCGGTGTTCCAGAAGTGGCGATTGCTCTTCGCGAAGATTCATCAAGCCGTCCGAAAGCCGAAGCCGCTGGTTTCAAGGTGATGACTGTTGCTGAAGCCGCCGCTTGGGCAGATGTGCTAATGATGCTGACGCCGGATGAATTGCAAGCCGAAATCTATGAAGATGAAATTCACGGCAATATGCGCCCGGGGTCAATGTTGGCTTTTGCCCATGGCTTGAATGTTCATTTTGACCTGATCGTGCCATCAAAAGATGTTGATGTCATCATGGTCGCACCAAAAGGCCCTGGCCATACCGTTCGCGGCGAATACCAAAAAGGTGGCGGGGTGCCATGTTTGCTGGCGGTGCATCAAGATGCGTCTGGGAACGCTCATGACGTTGGCTTGTCTTACGCGTCTGCCATTGGCGGCGGTCGTTCTGGCGTGATTGAAACCTCCTTCCGTCAAGAATGTGAAACCGATCTTTTCGGTGAACAAGCGGTGCTTTGCGGCGGTTTGGTTGAGTTGATCAAAGCAGGCTTTGATACCTTGGTTGAAGCCGGTTACGATCCAGAAATGGCTTATTTTGAATGCCTGCACGAAGTAAAACTGATCGTTGATCTGATTTACGAAGGCGGCATTGCCAATATGAATTACTCGATTTCAAACACCGCGGAATATGGTGAATATGTTTCTGGCCCACGCGTCATCACCGATGAAACCCGTGAAGCCATGCGCGCCATCCTTGACGATATTCAATCTGGCCGCTTTACCCGTGATTGGATGCTGGAAAACAAAGCCCGTCAATCCAGTTTCAAAGCCACGCGTCGCCGCAATGCCGCTCATCCGATTGAAGAGGTTGGCGAACGTCTGCGCGGCATGATGCCTTGGATTGGCGCAAACCGCCTTGTGGATAAATCGAAAAACTAATCGTTTTCAAATCTCCTATGCTTCATAGGAGAAAAAAATATGAATCCAGCACGGCCCGTTTGAAAAATGAGTGATCGTGCTGGATTTAGCCACATTTGTGGTTTAAAACCACTGTATGGGGATTTCCCAAAGCACATATTGTTGTAATCTTGATTTTCCGCTAGAATTAAGGGGTTAAGGACTGCAACGTCTATCAGGGGGCCGTTATACGGTAAAACGAATGCTGAACGCCATCCGTGGTTTATTTTCTGCCGATTTAGCAATTGATCTCGGCACCGCCAACACGCTTGTTTATGTCAAAGGCAAAGGGATCATTTTGAATGAACCTTCCGTGGTGGCCATCGCTCAAATTCGCGGCAAACAGCAAGTCTTAGCAGTGGGTGAAGAAGCCAAGGTTATGCTCGGCAAAACCCCTGGCAATATCCGCGCGATCCGTCCCATGGCTGATGGGGTGATTGCTGATTTTGAAGTCGCTGAAGAAATGATTAAGCATTTCATCCGCAAAGTGAACGGCTCCATGCCTTTATCCAGCCCTCAGGTCATCATCTGCGTGCCATCGGGATCGACCGCGGTAGAACGCCGGGCCATTCAAGAATCCGCTGAAGGCGCTGGCGCCCGCCGTGTGTATCTGATTGAAGAGCCAATGGCGGCGGCTATTGGCGCAGGACTGCCAGTGACCGAAGCATCAGGTTCGATGATCGTTGATATTGGTGGCGGCACCACTGAAGTGGCAATTCTGTCCTTGGGCAATATTGTTTACGCTCATTCTGTCCGCGTTGGCGGCGATAAATTCGACGAAGCCCTGATCAGTTATATGCGCCGCACCCATAATTTGTTGATCGGTGAGAGCACCGCTGAACGCATCAAAAAAGAAATTGGGATTGCCTGCAAACCACAAGGCACAACAGGCGCAAAAATTCAAGTTCGTGGCCGTGATTTGGTCAATGGGGTGCCAAAAGAAATCACCATCACCCAAGCGCAAGTCGCTGAAGCCTTGTCTGATGCTGTTCGGCAAATCGTTGAAGGCGTGAAAGTCGCTTTGGAACAAACGCCGCCTGAACTGGCCGCTGATATTGTGGAAAAAGGCATTGTGATGACAGGCGGCGGCAGCCTCTTGCAGGAAATTGACACGGTTCTTCGTGAAGCGACAGGCTTGCCTGTCTCGGTGATTGAAGACCCGCTGACCTGCGTGGCTTATGGAACAGGGCGTTGTCTTGAAGAAATGCGAACGCTACAAAACGTGCTGGTCGGCGCCTAAGGTTTTGTGATGGCCAGGGCACAAGGTGACCGAAAAAGAGGCCGCAAAACCACCTCAATCACCAGCCATGTGCTGATCTTTCTCGCTTGCCTGATGCTCATGACCTTGGGCAAAGCGGATATTTCGGCGATGAATTCCCTTCGCACCGTGATGACCGGATTGGTGTCGCCGATTGCTGATCTGGTGGCGGTGCCGGTTCGGGCGGTGGCGTTGATGGTTGAAAGCGCGCAAGCGGCGGCGAATTTGCGCGAAGAAAACCTGAAACTCAAAGAAGATGTTAAACGGTTAAGCCGCTGGCGGTTGAAGGCTGAGATCCTCCAAACCGAAAACTTGCAATTGCGTTCGGTCAGCGGTGTTATTGTCCCTGAAGCGAGCGAGGCTGTTTCGGCACGGGTTATTGCGGTTAATGCGGATAGTTTTGCTCATGTGGTGATGATCAATGTGGGGCAAAATATGGGCATCCACCGCGGTCATGCGGTCACCACCACCGACGGGTTGGTGGGCATCATCATTGATGTTGGCGCGCGCCATAGCCAAGTGCTGCTGCTGACCGATATTAACGCCATGATTCCGGTTATTTTATCGTCATCATCATGGCCTGCCACTACCGTTGGTTTGAATTCGACGATGCTGAAACTTCGGTTTTTGCCAAAAGAAGCCAGCGTTTCGCTCGATGAATTGGTGCAGACCTCTGGTCATGGCGGCATTTTACCGGCAGGCATTCCCGTTGGACGGGTGGCGGGCATTCAGGATGACCAGATTAAAATTAAGCCAGTGGTCGATTTAAGACGCTTGTCGTTTGTATCTGTGCTGGTGACGGATAAAGACCCTGTGTTCAGCACGCAAGACTTGCTCAATCAAGCCTATAGCCCGTTGCCGCCCTCTGATGACACCTTCACCTTGCAAGGGTTAAACGCCGTTGGCGAACGTCAATCCTCTGACGTCTTGCAAGATAAGGGTGAAGAAAGCGGGAATTAGCGATGGTTGATATTGATCTAAGGACGGATCGTATTCTGCTCCATTATGTTTTGGCTTTTGTTGGGCTGACGATATTGGTGTTTTTGGAATCGGCGCTTGGATTAATCCCAACGTTTTATGGCAGCGTGCCAAAGTTAAGTTTATGCGCTGTTTTCTTATTGGCGCTCTACGCCCCGCATGTGGCGTCGATTTATCTGGTGCTGGTCATTGGGTTTATTTTTGACACTATCCAAAGCAATCCCTTTGGTTATACATCGAGCCTTTATCTGATCATCCTTGCGGTGATGCATTGGCGGCGGCCAACATTGATGGTGGCTGATGAGGTGATTGTCTGGTTTGAATTTATCCTAACCATGGCGGCGCTGACAGTTTATATGTTTATCGTCTTCATAAGTTATCATGGCAAATGGCCACCGGTCGCGGCGATGATCTTTCAGATTGGCTTTACGGCTATGCTGTTTCCCGTGTTCAATTGGATGGCCATTCTAGCACGTCAATTCAGTCAATATATCGGGGTGGTAAAATGATCACCCGCATGAAAAAAAACTATGACCTGAAATTAAGCCGCCGCGCCATGATGCTGGGCGGCATTAAAGGCGTTTTGGCGATGAGTTTGGTGGCGCGGTTATATTACCTGCAAATCGAAGAAGGACGCCAATATCAGAAATTATCAGATCGCAATAAATATGATTTTCGCATCATCCCGCCGTCGCGCGGACGCATCAAAGACGCGAAAGGCCGATTGCTGGCGGGCAATGCCGAGGCTTATGAACTTAGCGTGACGCCGCAATATATTGAAGATATCGAAATGACCATCAAACAATTGTCGAGTTTGATTGATCTGACGCCGCAGGAAATTCAAAATTTCATTGATGATCTTGAAAAATTACCGTCCTTCTTGCCGATCCCCATTCGCACAGATTTGACGCAACGGGAAGTATCGCGGATTGCCATTCGCAGCCCAGAATTGCCCGGCGTGAATTTTGAGCGTGTGGAAAAACGCATCTACCCGCAAGGGGTGCTGGGCGGTCACTTGACGGGATATATCAATCGCGCCACGGCTGAAGAAGTGGAAAAGGGCATTATCTCTCGCGAATTGGCCAATCTTTCCACGGGTAAATCCGGCATTGAAAAAGCCTTTGAGGATAA
>CAYNQW010000131.1:0-5367 GCA_964399415.1 uncultured Hyphomicrobiales bacterium | reverse complement strand
GGGCGCAACATTCCCTATGGTGAGGCGGCGGAATGAATTTAGCGGGTCGTCATCTTGCTGATTTGATCATGCCCATGCGGCAGGCGATGTATGATTTTGATCCATCATCTGTACGCAAAGCATTGACGCATATCATGACAACAGATGCGGCTGTTCATTTGAGTCATCCCTTTGGCGATTGTATCGGTGGTGATGGTTTATATGATGCGGCTTACGCCCCTCTTTATGAAGCCGTGCCCGATTTAGAACGGCGGGACACCATCATCCTTGCCGGCATTGATGATGATGGCCAAAACTGGATTGGCGCTTGCGGGTATTATACCGGCTCTTTTCTTCAATCCTTTCTTGATATTCCCCCAACAGGGCATCAGGTGGGAATGCGATTTCATGAATTTTTCTGCCTGCAGGATGATCAAATTGTTGAGATGCAGGCGATCTGGGATATTCCAAGCCTGATGATGCAATCCGGCGTTTGGCCGATGTCGCCATCCCTCGGGCGAGAATGGCAAGTGCCTGCGCCAGCCACGCAAGATGGGGTTGCTTATCCCCATGATTCATTACGAACCGAAACTAGCAAAACTGTTGTGATTGCGATGCTCACCGATATGACGCGTCACCCCAGCCAAGGCGATGCAACAATCATGAATCTGGAACGGTATTGGCATCCAAGAATGAGTTGGTATGGCCCATCTGGCATTGGAACGGCTCGCGGAATTGCGGGCTTCAGGCATTGGCACCAAATACCTTTCTTAAAAGGCATGCCCGATCGACAAGGCGGCATGAAAAGTGATCTCAAAAGCCATTTCTTCGCTGAAGGAAATTACGTCGCGACAACAGGTTGGCCGAATATGAGCATGACGGTGACAGGAGATGGTTGGCTTGGCATTGTTCCTTCTGGGCAATCCATCACCATGCGCAGTCTTGATTTTTGGCGTCTTGAAGGTGATTTGATCCGCGAAAACTGGGTTTTGGTTGATCTGCTTGATGTTTATCACCAACTGGGTGTTGATGTCTTGGGGCGGATGCGTGAATTCACGAAAGCACGCCCTCAAGGGTCTGTTCTTCTTGAAAGAGATTATTCATGACCAACCGTTTAAGCAAATCATCAATGGTGGTAAGTCTCCCCAAGATTACAGCAAATGATGTTGCGGCACGCGCCGGCGTCTCGCAATCTGCCGTGAGCCGAGTTTTTACGCCGGGCGCTTCGGTTTCCGATCATACAAAGGAAAAAGTGCTTAAAGTCGCGATGGAGATGGGGTATCGCCCCAATTCGTTAGCCCGCGCCATGGTGTCGGGCAAAAGTCGGATGATTGGGCTTGTGGTCGCTTATCTGCAAAACCAATTTTATCCAGAAGCCATAGAAAAACTCTCCAATGCTTTTCAGGAAAAAGGCTATCACCTGCTTGTATTCATGACGTCGAAAACTGAAGGCGATATCAGCCATGTGGTGGAGGAAATTCTCGACTATCAAGTTGATGGGATCATCGCGGCCTCGGTGGCGATGTCGTCTGATTTGCTGCAACGCTGTGCCGCGGCAGGGGTGCCTGTGGTGTCTTTCAACCGCTCTCAAGATGATGAAAGCCTGTCATCAGTCACCTCGGAAAATTATGCGGGCGGATGCAAGATTGCTGAATTTCTAATGCAAACTGGCCATGAACGGATCGCCTATATCGCTGGATGGGAAGGCGCATCTACTCAACGTGATCGAGAGGCTGGATTTGTCGACACTTTAGAAAAGGCAGGCCAATCGCTCTGGTGTCGTGGGGTTGGCAATTTTGTTATGGATGACGCAAAGCAGGCGACCCGGGCTATGTTCAACAATGGATTGGATCTCGCCCCCGATGCTATTTTTGTTGCCAATGATCACATGGCTTTTGCGGTGATGGATACATTGCGCTCGGAATTGGGAATCAAAGTGCCTGAGCAGGTTTCTGTGGTGGGGTATGATGATGTGCCTGCAGCTTCATGGGCGGCTTATGATCTGACCACAGTTCGGCAACCCACCAATCGCATGGTGGCGGCGACGCTGGATATTTTGCTTGAGCAGATTGAAAGCGAAAACCTTCCAACGGCAAGAGGTCAACAGGTCAAAATTGATGGCCCGCTTATTATTCGTGGATCAACACGGCAAAAACACCATAAAGGATGCAGGACATGAGAGGTTTCAGTCAAAAATTCAAAGATTTTCCTGACTATATTTTAGGCATCACCAAAGAGATTTGGGAAGATCGCGGGATTGCAACTTTGCACGACTATTATGGTAAGGATATGTATCTGCGGATGCCGCTAGGGGTGTATCAGGGCAACGAAGGGGTGATCGCAAAGACGATGTCAACGTTGGTTGAATTTCCTGACCGTGAATTGCTGGGTGAAGATGTGATCTGGTCTGGCAATGACCAAGATGGGATGCTCAGTTCACATCGGCTCTATTGCACCGGCACCCATCTTGGCGACAGTATGTTCGGCGCGCCCACCGGAAAAAAGGTTCATTTTCGTGCGATTGCTGATTGTTATGCCATCAATAATGCCATCACCGATGAATGGCTGGTGCGTGACTATGGCGGGGTCGCCAAGCAAATTGGTTGGACGTCAAAAGAAGCTGCCGCCAAACTCATCGAAGATGAAGGCGGCATTGAGCAATGTGCTCAACCGCTGACACCGGCTAATGATGTTGTTGGCCCTTATACCGGTAGAGGCAATGATAACGAATGGGGTCAGCGTTATGCCGAAACCTTAAACCGGATTATGAAGACTGATCTAGCGGTGATACCCGAAGCCTATGATCGCGCCATTAAAGGTGAATATCCCGGCCTAATCACCGCAAGAGGTTGGGGTGAAGTGGATAAGTTCTGGATTGGTCTGCGGGCTGCTTTTCCAACAGCAACCTTCAACATTGCCCATCAGATTGGTCGTGATGATCCCATGATGCCGCCGCGCGCCGCCATCCGCTGGTCGCTCCATGGCAAACATGAAGGCTGGGGGGCGTTCGGTCGCCCTACCGGAGCAGAGGTCTATATCCTTGGCATCTGTCACGCAGAATATGGCGCCCTTGTGAATGGCGAGCCGAAAATCCGCCATGAATATGCGCTTTATGATGAAGTAGCCATTTGGAAGCAAATCTTAATGCAAACCACTTGAGGAAGGGCATGATCATGACTGATCAAGATATGGAATCGCGCATTGTTCGTTATGGTGATTTGGTGCCATGCCGCACGGCATTTATTGATGCTCACACCCCGGGGTCGGATCAAAAAGAAAATTTCACTATAATTGGTGGCGGTGTTTCCGAAGCCGCGGATCAGCATGTCCATATTAAAGAAACCCCGGGTTTTAATATAGGTGCCGCGGGTCAGCCGCCGAAATGCCGTAATTCTTTGCACACCCATCGCACCGCGGAAGTCTTCTTTGTGTTGTCAGGGCGTTGGCGGTTTTTCTGGGGGAACACCGGCAAAGATGGTGAGGTGGTGCTGAATGAAGGGGATGTTATCAATATTCCCACAGGCATTTTTCGTGGTTTTGAAAACATTGGCACAGACTACGGCATGATCATGGCCATCCTTGGCGGCGATGATGCGGGGGGCGGCGTCATCTGGGCGCCTCAAGTCATTGAAGACGCGCAAAATCACGGTCTTATTCTTGGCATGAACGGCGTCCTTTACGACAGCAAAAAAGGAGAGTCCTTGCCGGAAGGCATTGACCCGATGCCTAAATTAGATGATGACCAAATGGCGCTTTTCCCGATTGTCAGCACCAAGGAATTTGTGCCGCGTTTTGTTGCGCGCTATTGGGACATAATGGCCTTGGCGGATCGACAGCCGGCGGTGGTGATAGATGCTGATGGGATGCTCAAAGATCGGCCAGGGTTTAGCCTTGACCTTATCCGCGAAGGATCGCTGGCTGAGCCAACTTATACAACCGATCGCCATGAGATTTTGATGGTGATGCGGGGGCATTGGTCGGTTCAATGGCAAGGTGGTCAGGCCATCTTAGCGCCGGGTGATGTGTTTGCTGTACCGCCAGGGTTGGAACGAACACTCACCCCTTCCATGAGCGGTGAGGCAAGTCTCTTTCGTGTGCGCAACACGGATGATGAAGCGGGGCCAACCATGGCTTTTGAAACACCAGCACCATCGCGCCGATCATTTAATTAGGGGGAAAACAATGTCTAAAATTTTGACAAGCCATGTTGGATCATTGCCACGCACGCAAGACGTGGTGGATTTCATTTTCGCGCGAGAGAATGAAAAACCTTATGATGCAAGCCAATTCAATGATTGCATGACCGCCGCTTGTGGCGAGACGGTGCGCCGCCAAGTCGAAGCAGGGATTGACATTGTCTCCGATGGGGAAACCTCAAAAATTTCATACGCCACCTATGTCAAAGATCGCTACACTGGTTTTTCTGGTGACAGTCCTCGCAATGCGCCGGGGGATTTGAAACTCTTCCCGGGTTTTCTGAAACGCTTAGCGGATGATGGCGGCACCCCGCAATATGCCCGTCCGATGTGTACAGGGCCAGTCGTCTCAAAAGGGCAAGATGAACTCAACGCCGATATTGCCAATTTGAAATCAGCAATGGCAACCCATGGCGCTAAGCGTGGATTCATGAACGCCGCGTCTCCCGGTGTGATTTCACTTTTTCTGCAAAACGAATATTACCCAAGCCGTGAAGAATATCTCTCGGCACTGGCCGATGCCATGAAAGCCGAATATGAAACCATCGTGGCATCAGGGTTAGACCTGCAACTCGATTGCCCTGACCTCGCGCTGTCGCGTCATATGCTTTTTGCGGATTTGTCTGATGATGAATTTGTGAAAATCGCCAATATGCATGTTGAAGCTCTAAACCACGCGCTTCGGGATATTGATCCTGAACATGTGCGGGTGCATATCTGCTGGGGCAATTATGAAGGGCCGCATATTTGCGATATTGATATGGATAAGGTTTTCTCCACCTTAATGAACACAAGATCGCGCTATGTTCTCTTTGAGACTTCAAACCCTCGCCATGCCCATGAATGGACGGTCTTTCGTGATCGCAAAGGTGAAATTCCAGATGATAAAATCCTAGTGCCGGGGGTGGTCGATACGACAACAAATTTTGTTGAGCATCCTGAATTGGTGGCGCAGCGCATTGAACGATTTGTCGCCATCGTCGGCGCGGATCGCGTGATTGCAGGCTCCGATTGTGGTTTTGGCACATTTGCAGGTTTTGGCGCTGTTGATCCAGATATTGCTTATGCCAAATTAGCGACGCTTGCTGAAGGAGCGGCCTTAGCGTCCAGCCGCGTCTAACCGCATCGAGGAAGGTAAATTCACCATGGCTGAACCCTTGGTTATGTTGCCGGGCATGATGTGTGATGCGCG
>CAYNQW010000130.1:0-5413 GCA_964399415.1 uncultured Hyphomicrobiales bacterium | reverse complement strand
ATCATGCTTTTTGTTGATGGTGAGTTATTGGATCTCCCCATTCTTTTTCCAGCACCGGATCCAGTACTTGGGCAATACAGCCAAGACGGAATATATGGTTTCATTTGGACTCCTACTCGTCCGGGCACCTACCAGTTAAGTGTGCAGGCGATGGATGATTCGGGTCGAGTATCTGAAATCAATGACCTCTCCATTTCCACAGTGACTGTGGGGAGCGATTTTGCAGGGGAGTTACCCATAGTTCGCATTA
Source organism: uncultured Hyphomicrobiales bacterium (assembly GCA_964399415.1). Taxonomy (GTDB): domain Bacteria; phylum Pseudomonadota; class Alphaproteobacteria; order Puniceispirillales; family UBA1172; genus JAGWAQ01. The sequence continues at coordinate 5,163 of CAYNQW010000130.1, read as the reverse complement.
CCGATCCGATGGTTGGAAGGTTCGGGGATACTGCACCAGACTATTCCTATGGTTCAGAAATGTTTATCAATGTTGAGGCTTACGACCCCGACGGCGACTTGGAGTATGTACAAATCTATTACAACGGGGAATTACTAGGAGATGCGCAAGGTCGCTTCGGTAATACATATATTTACAAATGGACCGTTCCGCAACTGGAAGTACCCAGCCAACGTTTTGTCATCCAAGCATTGGTTAAGGACAACGATGGAAATATTGTGCGTTCGGCAACCCTTACCGGGGTTACTATGCAAAACAATAGCTCTATACCCCCTGAAGCAGTGGTTGACTCTATCACTGTGGGTGGAGAAGGAGTGAACATTAGGGCATTGGGCAGATCGGTAGGTGGCTCTATTTCAAGAATGCAGTTTTTTGCCAATGGGGTTACTTTGGATGCCCTATCGGGGGCGAATAACTTCTTGGACGACGGGCAACGAGAATACATCTTTACATGGCAGCCTGAAAAACCTGGAACTTACACTTTTTATGCTATGGCTGTGGGAAGTGTTGGAGATATGGGCGACCATTACTCTATGAGCCAACCCTTTGTCTTTGAAGTGACCGCAGAGGATATTGAGGCATTTACATCTATAAATGTTCCTCCTTTAGTCGACCTGATCAATCCAGGAGTAAATACCTTACCGACCGCAGTAGCTAAAGCAGTCTTAGGATCTACGATCGATGAAACCGATGAAAATTACTCGAAGTTGACCGCAATTAAAATGCAGTCTTTTGGATATGGGTATTCTGAGGCACCTGAGGTCGTTCTTTACGGGGGAGGTGGAGTCGGGGCGGATGCCAATGCATCGATTGTGGATGGGGCCATCACTCGTATTACCCTAAGTAGCGGAGGTAGTGGCTATGATCAGGATGTTCTACTTGAGCTAAATGACACCGGCGGTTCAATTACAGATGCCATCCTTTCTGCCACGATCATTGACGGAGTATTAACTCATATACCCGTATCCGATGGGGGTTTTGGCTATGATTCCACCGATTTGGTTACCATATTTGATCTACAAAACGAAAAGGATGCAGGGTTTGGGGCCCGTGCTATACCCGTTGTAGATGAGAATGGCACCATTACTGAACTGAGGATATTAGATGGTGGTCAAGATTATGATCCTGCTTATCTAAGAGTATATGTCGTCGGTTCCGGGTTAGGTTTTGAAGCGAATGCATCTTTCTCGACCGTTGCCAATGGGGTGATTTCTTCCGTAGAAATCTTAAGCCCAGGTAGTGGTTATGAAGTGGGTGCAGACTATAATGTGTCAGTGGTATCAGGAACCGGCGGTTCAGGAACGGACTTAAATGCTTCTGTAAGCGGTAGCGATGTTAAAGATGGTGTGGTCACAGTCGAGTTGCTAGACGGGGGAAGCGGCTACTTCGTAGAACCTGTCGTAGTCCTAATGGGTGGTAAGCTAGATGAATACGAATACCCTTACGCCTTCGTGGAGGATTCACGAATTGTACTGGAAGCAGAGGCATTTGATGCAGATGGGGTAGTCCAGGAGGTTCGCTTTTATGGAAATGGAAAGCTTCTTGGATCAGCCCCCTTGGGGAATATTGAGACCTTGGAGATTGTCAGCCCAGGGACCGGCTTTACTACCCCTCCAACAATTACTATCAGGGGAGGAGGGGGATCTGGAGCGACAGCAGAAGCCGTGCTCGACGAAAATGGCACCCTAATTGGGGTTAACCTTTCAAATGCCGGGCTTGGTTATGTAACCCCACCCTCTGTGTCTCTTGCCCCGAGCAACGGAGCGGAAATTTCAGCGACGATTAATACAGAAATCATCAACAATGCTCGAAGCATTCCCGGGACGAACCGCTGGGTTATCGATTGGGCCCCGCAGGCACCTGGGACATACAATATTTCGGTCGAGGCGATCGACAATAAAATGAGTAGTTTCAAGAAAGCTACAAGTAGATGGGTTGTGGTGACGCCAAAATCATCCTCTCTTCCACCAGTGGTACGATTAAACAGCCCAGAAGACGGCAAGACTTTTACCTCTGGTTCCAAAATGTACCTGTATGCACAGGCCGATGACCCAGACGGCACCCTGGATTGGGTTCGTTTTTATGCAAACGGCATGCCGCTTGGAGATGCAATACCCGCCCATCTTGGGCAAGGTACTTCCAACTACCCGTACGGGATGTTGTGGGAAGTTCCCGCTCCGGGGGTGTACAGCATCAGTGCGGTGGCGATGGACAACAGCAAAAACGCTGTCATGTCGGGGATTGCCACCATCACAGCGACCACCGGCGAGGGCGATCTGCCCACCGCCGAGTTCAATGCACCGATGCAAGTTGCTCACGCGTATCTGCAGGCTTCCGACCTTAATCCCTCTGGTGCGATTCAGAGCATCACCCTGGAAAACGGTGGCTACGGTTATTCCAGTGCCCCGGTCGTTGAGATCGTGGGGGATGGTTCGGGAGCGACGGCGGTTGCCATTATCGGAACCGACCCACTTGGCGTAGGCTATGGCGAAGTCATTGAAATTAATGTTAGGAGTCCCGGATCTGGCTATTCAGAAGAAAACACTACCATTCGTTTACTTGGAGGATTTCCCAGGATTAAGCCCGGGGGCGTGGCTGCCACCGCTCGTTTGGACATAGTGCAAGTTGCAGTTCAAGGAGGTGGATCTCGAAATGAACCAGAGATTGTGCTTTTAAGCGGAGGGAGTGGCTACACTGAGCCTCCCACAGTCGAAATTATCGGGCTGGGGACGGGCATGACTGCCGAAGCCGATATTCTTAACGGCCAGGTTGTGAATGTTCGTATCACCAACCTTGGGCAAGGCTACCTCGACATGTCAAACATCGTTACTTTCCAAGGAGGGTTTCCATTCGAAGAAACTTCCTTGCGGGCGGTTGCGGAAGACCCTGGTTCTTCTGGAGAAGTCGAACAAGTCACCTTTTATGTAAACGGCCTGGCCCAGGCAAGCGATAGCATCAAACCCTACGAGTTTCTCTGGAAGTCTGGAGCGATGGGGTACTACGACCTTTACTTCTCTGTGACTGATAACCAGGGCAACCAAAATGTATCCTCTGTGCTACGACGAGAAGTATTTCCATCCGTTCCACCCAGTTTTACCTTTCAGCCCGTTTCTCCCGCAATTGTTTCGTTGGACGATCTGGTTGAAGCCAATGGATCAATCCGTACGGGCGACCGTAGCCTAACCTTTGCTGGGGCCGGGTATCATGTAGCTCCCGAAGTCGTGTTCACCGATAGCAATGGCACTGGGGCCGAGGGCTACGCCCTGATCGATGAAAACGGAACCGTGATTGACCTCAACATAACCAACGGCGGCCAAGGTTATACCTCGGAGGCATCGGTCCGGCTGGCTGGCGGGCTCGATACCACGATTTCACCGGTTCGTTTAGAGTTTGGCAAGAATCTCAATCTGGGAATCTACGCCCACGATCCAGACACCATGATCAGTCCTCTTGGGTTTAAAGTCTTTATTAATGGGGATGAAAATGAAACGGTCGCCGTCACGGGCAACGCTCCCAATTTCTACCTTTCATGGAAGCCAAGTTTTCTGGGATTCTTCTCTATTCGGGTAGAAGGTACAACGGTCGATGGAGAAGTGGCTAGCACGAGCGAATTGGACTTTGAGGTCTACAATGAAAACTCCCAAGAGGTTGAACTTTCAGGGTTTAATACCAACGAATCCCAACCTTTTGCTCTTGGTTCCACTCTCCATTTACCTTTTGAGGTGGGTTCAAAGTTTGGCGAGGTAAGCCGAATCGTTGCGTTTGATGATGGGATTGAGGTTGGTTCCTACGATGGAGCCACAGCAAGCTCAACCAACCTTACTTTTGATCCGACAACTGGTCGGGCACTGGCCTCTTGGACTCCACTGTACGATGGAACCCATAATTTTTACCTCATGGTAAATTTTGCCAATGGCACCACCGTGTATTCCACACCTGCGATGATTCAGGTTTTGGGCAGCCAAAGTTCTCTCTTGCCGATGATTTCACTCACTGGCCCATTAGATCTCGAGCTTAACAGCACGACACACTTATCAACCCTACGTCTTGAGGCCAATGCAAGCGATCCGGACGGTAACTTGGAAGGGGTTCGATTTTATGTCAATGGAGATCCATTGTACAGCTGGAGTGGGGTGTTGGATTTTGGTAGTCTGCCAGATGACGGCCACCTCTTGACGATCGACGACGGTACCGGACGGGACCAAAACATCACCTTCGAGTTTGATGATAACCAATCGGTTTTCGGTAGTGGCACACCGAGCGTGGTTGCATCCGTTTCCAACCAGAAGCCCGATGACCTTACGGTGGATGGCAACTACACCGGTGCTAAGGTAACCAACTACTTGGTGGAAATCGACGGAACGGGTAGCCCCAATACTTTTCGGTGGTCTGCGGATGGTGGACTTACTTATGTGAATGAGCGGATAGAGATCACCGTCGGGGCTAATGTTACCTTGGCTCACGGTTTGGGGGTCGCCTTCGCCAATGCTACCGGACATAGTATTGGAGACCGTTGGAGTTTCACTGGGCGAGCTGCTAATGTTATCGTACCCTTGCCGATGCCTGGCTCTGGTGGCTCTTCAGTGGTCGATATCATCCGTACACGAGACGCCCTAATGGAGGCGATCGAGAACCAGCGTGATCTGGGCTTACTCTCAGTACGCACCTCCACGGAGGCATCGAACGATAAATTATACCTTTTTCATACCATGGATCGCTTGATCACCGGAACGGTCGATGTGAATGGAAGTAGCCTTGTTGCTAACGGAGGAACCCTGATTTTGACCGAGGATAACGACAACCTGATTCGCCGTGAGCATTCTTTTGGGCTACCTCAGCATCCCTTTGGCGTGACTTGGACGCCTGGGGCTCCTGGCTTCTATTGTATTTATGCAGTGGCGACCGACAAGATCAGCAACAACCTAGTGATGAGCGTGCCTATTCATATCACTGCGACCACTTCCACCGGAGAACTACCCGAAGTCGAATTAGTTAAATTAGATACAGAACGAACCTTCAGCGATTCTGTGCAATCAATCAACCTAACTGCCACTGCCACCGATGCGGATGGATTTGTGCAGCAAGTTGCTTTCTATGTAAATGGTGAGCTCGTGGGTGTGGACA
>CAYNQW010000129.1:0-5498 GCA_964399415.1 uncultured Hyphomicrobiales bacterium | reverse complement strand
TATTGCGAGCATCACATGGTGCCGATTATTGGCAGCGCCAGCATCGCTTATTTCCCGGATCGGAAAGTGGTGGGCATTTCAAAACTAGCGCGTGTCATCAATATTTTTGCCAAACGTCTGCAAACCCAAGAAACCATGACCGCGCAGATTGCCGATACGATTCAAACCATCCTAGAGCCTAAAGGCGTGGCGTTGATTGTCGATGCCCAGCATCAATGCATGACCACGCGCGGCGTGCGGAAACCTGATGTCAGCATGGTGACGACACGCTTCACCGGTGTTTTTGCCGATGATACCAATTTGCAAACACGCTTCTTGATGCAGGCCAAAGACGCCTGAATCTAGACAAAACCTGCTTTATTGCCGTATAATTATATCGTCTTAAACCGGTTTGGGAATCGGCGATGCCGCTCGCCCCTGTCTTTCATATTCTTGGCATTTTATTGTCCATGTTGGCCGCAACAATGGTGATCCCCGCTATTGTTGATTATGCCCATGGCCATGAGGATTGGACCGCCTTTCTTGCGTCCAGCGCCATCACGTTATTTTTTGGTTTTGGTCTGTTGCTTGCGACACGGTTACGGGCTGATGAAAACCTTGGCTTGCGGCAAGCGTTTTTGCTGACCAATGGCGCTTGGATTTTGATTGGCTTATTTGGCGCTTTGCCATTTATGCTTGCTCATACAGGCATGGGGCTGACCAACGCTGTGTTTGAATCAATTTCCGGCATCACCACCACGGGGTCAACGGTGATACCGCTGATTGAGATCATGTCCCCTGGGGTGTTGGTATGGCGGGCTTTGTTGCAATGGCTGGGCGGCATTGGGATCATCGTGATGGCATTGGCGGTGTTGCCGATGTTGAGCATTGGTGGGATGCAGTTGTTCAAAACCGAATCCTACGAAACGCCAGATAAAGTTGTGCCAAGAGCCGCTGAATTGGCTGGCGGCATTACCCTTGTTTATGGTGGGCTGACCTTTGTTTGGGCGATGATGCTTTATGCGGCGGGGATGCCCTTTTTTGACGCCATGACCCACGCCATGACGACTTTAGCCACGGGCGGATTTTCCACGCGAACAGCCTCTATTGCCGCCTTTGATAACGCCATGGTTGAATGGTTGATCGTCGCGGGCATGATTGTTGGCAGTTTGCCTTTTGCCCATTATCTAGCCATGACCCGTGGCGGCTGGTCTCGCCTGACGCGTGACCCCCAGGTGCGGTGGTTTTTCGCTCTTTTGGTTGCCATCGCGCTGTTGATCATTTGGCAATTGATTTTCACCAATGGCATGTCATTGACGGTGGCTCTTCGCTTGGCGGTGTTTAATACGGTTTCAATGATCACGGGCACCGGCTATGGCACGGCTGATTACAACGCTTGGGGCGGCAGCGCGATTGTCCTGCTGTTCATGTGTATGTTTATTGGCGGCTGTGCTGGCTCGACCACTTGTGGGATCAAAATGTTCCGCTTTCAGGTTTTAGCGGCGAATGCGCGGATTCAATTGGCCAAATTGTTAAGCCCTCACGCGGTGGTGATTGCCTATTATAACAAAAAGCCCGTGCCTGAAACCGTGATTGATGCGGTGATGGGGTTCTTCTATCTTTATATGCTTTGCTTTGTCATTGTTGCCGCGCTCTTGGGGCTGACAGGGCTTGATCTGATCACCGCATTATCCGGCGCGGCCACGGCCATCAGCAATGTCGGCCCGGGGCTTGGCGAAAGCATTGGGCCGGCGGGCAATTTTGATGGACTTTCTGGCATAGCCAAATGGGTGCTGTGCGCGGCCATGATCATCGGTCGCTTGGAATTATTCACCGTTTTGGTGATGCTTGCCCCTGGATTCTGGCGCCGTTAAGACCCGCCGCGAAGTGGCCAACCGGAGGTGGACACTTCCTTGAGCCGGCGCCGCAACTCCTGATCGAATTGCCCTAAAGCTTCGTTGACCACGCGCATCCGAATGGCATCGGCTTCGGCGGGTGACGTGTTATCGGCGATTGATGACATGGCTTCACTGGCAACGGTTAGCGTGGCGGCGCGATTATTTTCAGGATGATTAAAGGTAAAGATCGCACTCATTTTAACCTCAATCATCAAACGCTGTTCATTGGTGAAGAGGGCTTTTAGGTTTTCATCGGCCTGAATATCACGTTCGGTCATCGACGCGTTGGTGATGGTCATCAACCCATTGCCACGAGCATCGGATGGTTGAAGAACCCCTTCCGCCCAAGTTTTCATGCGCGCGGCAGGCGAGGGGTTAAAATTGCCATCAATGAAAATAGCGTCAGAAGGGGTGTTGTAATCATTAATGATGTCTAACGCCGCTATACCCAATTGAAGAGCGCCGCCGGGTTTAGTGACATCCGGCAAGGGTGCAGGTTTTTCCGCACAAGACGTCATCACCAGCGGCAATGCCAGCCCAGCGCCAAGTTGCATCATCAAATGGCGGCGGTTTATCGTGTTGCGATATGGTGTATTGATGGTCATGGTCATCATCCCCCCAAAAGATCATATCTTAATTTTATGATCTTTTTTGCAAAATTCGCAAGACACGGTGATGATTTGATCATCATCGGCAAGATCACGCTTTTCATCATCGGGCAATCCCGAAAGCATTCGCTCCACCCGTTCAGGCGAACACCGGCACTGATCCATCATGGGGCGGAAGGGCAAAATCGAAACATCCAATTCGTGAAATAACCGGTGCAATAAATCTTCCCCTGCAAGGCTCGCGTCGATCAATTCAGCGCGGGTGCAAGTTGCCATTAACGTGCAGGCGGTATGCCAAAGGTCATCGTCTTCATCGGAAAAAGGTTTTACGGCATTATTGCCGCCGGTTTCCGGTATCCGTTGCAGCATCAAAGACGCCGCGTGCCAGCCGCCATGACCATCGGGGCGGGCGGCTAAAAGCAACGCTGTGTCTAACTGTTCGGAATTGAAGAAATACCGCATCGCAACGGCGTTCAGATCAGGGTCTTCAATGGGAACAATCCCTTGATAGCGGCCATTTTCCCCTTGATCGACGGTGAAGGCCAGATATCCAGTTCCCATCAAGGTCATCAATGGCGCGGGATCGCCTAACGGGGTGGCGGTGTCAAAATCCTCGGCGATTTGCACATAGGCTCTGACCGCGCCCGCCGATGTCACATCCGCAAACAGCGTGCCGACATCACGATCACCTTTGGCTTGCAAGGTGAAGACGCCGTCAAAATCCATGGTGCTCGACAAGCAAGCCGCCAGCGCAATTGATTCCGCCGATAATTCTGCCACTGCGGGCGGGTAGTCATGGCGCTCAAGTATAGACGAGGCCACGGCATCAACCCGAGCAAGACGACCGCGCAACAACGCTTTGCGCGCGGCGGAATCCATCATAAAAGGCAACACGCCGCTGGGTCGAGAGTCGTCAAATGAAGGCTTCATGGTCATCGAAAGACGCCTTTGATCAAAATCACAATTCGGTTAACGATTCAGGCAAAAGGCCATGATGGCTTTCTGGACATGGAGTCTGTTTTCCGCCTCTTGCCAAATCACCGATTGCGCGCCATCAACCACGCCGGCGCTGGCTTCTTGGCCTCGATACACCGGCAGGCAATGCATGAAAATAGCATCGCTTTTGGCTTTTGCCATCAACGCTTCATTAATCTGATAAGGACGCAACAACCCCTGACGATCGCCGCTATTGCTATAGCCGCCGGGCATACCCATGGAAGACCAAGTGTCGGTGACCATCACATCAGCATTGATCGCCGCGTCTTCGGGTGTGGCCGTCATCGCGATATTAGGCAACGCCATCAAATCATCCAAACTGGAATCTGGCGCAAGGGCGGGCGGAACCGCGAGGTCCAACTGAAAGCCAAAGACCGCCGCCGCTTCAATCCAACTGGCGGCGACGTTATTGCCATCACCAAACCACGCGACTTTCATGGTGCTGAAATCCAAAGACGGGGCTTTGATTTCGGCCATGGTCATGATATCCGCCATCACCTGACAAGGATGACTGCGATCGGTCAGGCCATTGATCACGGGAATTGAGGCATGGCTGGCCAATTCGGTGATGATTTCATGGCGTGAGGTGCGTATCATAATCGCATCGACATACCCCGACAGCACTTTGGCGGTGTCCGCGATGGTTTCCCCCCGCCCCAATTGCATTTCTTCGGATTTCAACACCACCGGCACGGCGCCCATCTGTCTTATCCCGACTTCAAAAGAAACGCGGGTGCGGGTCGATGGTTTTTCAAAAATCATCGCGATGGTTTGATTGGCCAAACGCTCGCCATGGGGTTTTGCGCCTGATTTCATCGCCACCGCGTCGTTAAGAATCGCGGTCAGCGTCGCCTGATCAAAATCAGCGATATCAATAAAATCCGCGGTCATGCTGAAGCCTTTTTCATCGCGATCATGGTTTTCTCTAGCACCGCCAATAGAAGCGAGATTTCATCACGCGTTAAGGTCAATGGCGGCAAGAGGCGCACCGTATTCTCTGAGGCTGGAACCGTCAAGACATGATGTTCGCGCAACGCCGCCACGACATCGCCTGCCGTGTATTCAGCCTGAAAAACAAGACCTTGCAAAAACCCGCCCCCGCGCCGACAAAACATGCCGCATTTGTCAGCGATGGCATCCACCCCTTTGGCGAGAAGGTCTGCCCGCTCACGGAGGTCAGGCATGAAATCCTCTTCCAACAGCACATCAAGCACGGCATTGGCCGCGGCCATGGCTAAAGGATTGCCGCCAAAAGTTGATCCATGGCTGCCTGGCGTCATGGCTTGACCCACAGCTTCGGTGGTCAGCACCGCACCAATCGGGAAGCCGCCGGCTAAACCTTTGGCCATGGCGACAATATCAGGCTTGATCCCGCTGGCTTCATAAGAGAACAAATGCCCGGAACGGCCAACGCCAATTTGCACTTCATCGGCGATCAGTAGGCAGCCAAATTCCTCGGTTAACGCTCTTAATTCAGCAAGGAAACGTTCGGGCAATGGTTTTGCCCCGCCTTCGCCTTGAACCGATTCAATCATCACGGCGGCAATTTCAGGCTGGCCTGTTTCAGCATCTGCCACCAAGCGGTCGCGCAGGGCATTCATATTGCCGAAAGGGAAATGATCAAACCCTTCAGGCATGGGGCCAAAACCTTCACGAAACGCTGGGCGATCGGTGGCCGCCAGCATGGCGATGGTGCGGCCGTGAAAAGCACCTTCTGAGCATAATATCGTATGGCGGGAAGTTTCACCCCGGTGATGCATGGCTCGGCGTGCCATTTTAACCGCGCCCTCTGTCGCTTCTGCGCCGGAATTGCAGAAAAACGCTTGGTCGAGTCCAGACAATGAACACAGCCGTTCCGCCAGCCGTTTTTGTTCTGGGATTTGATAAAGATTGGACACATGCCAAAGTTTTTCCGCTTGCGCCTTGAGCGCCGCCACCAAATGCGGATGACCATGGCCTAAAGTGTTCACCGCGATGCCCGCCGCGCAATCAAGATAGCGCGTGCCATCGGCGGTCA
>CAYNQW010000128.1:0-5545 GCA_964399415.1 uncultured Hyphomicrobiales bacterium | reverse complement strand
AGCCATCGTGATAAACCACGTCATGGATCACCTGAGCCGTTGGTTCGCGATACCACGGCACCAAGCGCAATCCATTATAGTCAGGCACCAAAATAACGTCTGAATTGGTCTCACGCAGAATATCGCTGTCGATATAATTGCCTGTAACCATTTGGCCAAACACATATTCAGGCAAACGTAGGCTTTGTTCTTTGATGGCAGATTGAAATTTTTTGACAGGGACAATTTTGCCGCGAGGCACCCCTGCCATATCGCTCACTAAACATTCTACTTCAGTGATTGAATTGGACTCAAGCCAATGAATTAAATCGTCTTCCATTTAACACTTCCGAAACCTTTCGGTTTATTGTCAGGGCGTCTCAATAACAGCATGAGGTTGATCCTCGCCGGAGGCCTGACGCATCCACATCGTATAGTACATCCCATTTAATGCAAGCAACTCTTGATGCGTGCCGCTTTCTTCCACCTGTCCGCCATTGAGAACGAAGATACGGTCACAATTGACGACCGTGGATAAACGGTGGGCAATCATCAGCGTTGTTCGCCCGGTTGAAATGGTTTCCAACGAATGCTGAATTTCTTTTTCGGTTCGGCTATCAAGGGCTGAGGTGGCCTCATCAAATAAGAAAATTGTAGGGTTTTTGATAATCGCACGAGCAATCGCAACGCGCTGTTTTTCGCCGCCTGATAATTTCAGCCCTCTTTCCCCAACTTTAGTGTCATAACCATCCGGTAGGCTAACAATGAAATCATGCAGGGAGGCCAATTTCGCCGCCTCTCTGATCTCGGCAAGGCTGGCATCAGGTTTGCCATAAGCAATGTTTTCCGCAATCGTTGTGTTAAACAACACCGTATCTTGAGGCACGACGGCGATAGATTGCCGAAGCGTGGTCTGTTGAACCTGGTTAATGGCTTGTCCATCAATCCGAATTTCCCCTTCTTCCGGGTCATAAAAACGGAACAGCAGTTTGGAGATGGTTGATTTTCCCGCACCGCTAGGGCCAACAATGGCGATGCATTCCCCGGGCTGAACAGATAGCGATAACCCCTTCAGCACCCCACGAGGGCCATAGGAAAACACGACCTGATCAAATTCAATCGCTCCTTTGGGAACATCTAATGGCTTGGCGTCAGGAATATCCGTAATGTCTGCCGCCTCGTTCAACAGTGAGAACATCCGCTCCATATCTGTCAGCGATTGCCGGATTTCGCGGTAGATATAGCCAAGAAAATTCAACGGCAAATACAATTGAATAAGATAAGTATTCACCACCACAAAACTGCCGATTGAAATATTGCCATTGTAAATGTCATGCCCCGCCATGCCCATCACCAAGGCAAGCCCCGACGAGATGATTAACCCCTGCCCAACATTGACCACTGAAAGCGAGGTGCGTGATTGAACCGCTGCCATTTCATATTTCGATAAGGCTTCAGAATATCGTTTAGCCTCAATCTCTTCTGCGCTGAAATATTTGACTGTTTCGTAATTCAAAAGAGAATCAACGGCGCGTGTGGCGGCGCCTTCATCGGCCTCGTTCATCCGCCGACGAAACTTAATACGCCACTCCGTCACCGAAAGGGTAAACATCGTATAAATGACCACGGTAACAAAGGTCACCAATGCGTAATAAAACCCAAAGAGTGACCACATGATGGCGGATACCAAAATCAATTCAATGATCAATGGCATGACTTCGAGCAAGGCGAAGGTCAGCAGAAATTCCATTCCTTTAGCGCCACGTTCAATCGCGCGGGTCAAGCCACCGGTTTGGCGATCAAGGTGAAATTTGAGGCTCAGCGAATGCAAGTGGCGAAATGTTGTCAGCGCTGCCCCATGAACGGCTTTTTGCGCCACGCGGACAAATACAAATTCACTGCCCTCATCAAAAAACTGCTGACTAACCCGGGCTAAGGCATAAGCGCCCAAGAGCCACCACATCATGGATATATCAAAGCCAGAAGTGTCTCCCGAGACATGATCCACCACTTGGCCATAAAGAAGAGGAACCATCAAGGTTGATGCCCTTGCTAGCGCGATAAACGATAGGGCAATAATGATCCGTGCGGTAACCGATCGGTCTCCTTTGGGCGATACGTACCGAAACAATTCAACCAGCGCAGATTTAATGCCGATTCGAGGCATGGCTGCCTGATCGCGTGCAATGGGTTCTGACATGATGATCCTATCTGAATCGTTAGGCTTAAAATGTTAAGGCTTACAGAGTTTATTTAGACTCATAATGCCTTTAAGCCACAGAAAAACTTTCACCACAACCGCATCGTGCGGTTTCATTGGGATTAGTAAAGGTAAACCCTGATGAAAATTTATCTTCTGTCCAATCCATTTCTGATCCGACGATAAACATGACCGCCGCGGGATCAATTAAGACAGTCACGCCTTTTTCGGTGATGGTGTCTTCAAACGGTTTTTTATCATAAGCGTATTCGACCTGATACTTCATGCCGGAACAGCCTGCCGTTTTTACGCCCACCCGAATGCCAATCACGCCATCACCGCCCTTTTCCACAAGGCCGCGGACATGACCAGCCGCTTTCTCGGTTAGGGTTAAAAGTGGTTTTGATGGATCAAACATAGTCACCTCTCCCTTACCATAACATATCTAAGGCTAATTTGGCATCTTCGCTCATACGATCTTTTGTCCAGCCCGGCTCCCAGACCAAATCCACATCCACTTTACCGACTTCAGGGATTTTAGCAACGGCTTCGGCGACTTGCCCGGGCATCTCACCCGCAACAGGGCAACCCGGCGCGGTCAATGACATGGTGATATGAACATTGCCATCATCAAACCGATTAATGTCATAGATCAAGCCAAGATCATAAATATTGACGGGAATTTCGGGATCATGAACGGTCTTCAGCGCATCTTCAATGTTGATTAAATCAACTTTGGTTAATCCTGCCCGTGCTTCTCCCGCTGACGCTCGATACCCTTCTGGCGTTACTTCCGCGTGATGCGGCATGAAATGTTCAAGTCCTAGCGGATGATCAGCCATGCTCATGATGCGAATATCTTTCTCACGGTTGCCAATGACGATACCAAGGCATCTATATCGTCACGCGTGGTGTAAACACCAACACTGGCGCGAGCGGTTGATGGCAAATCGAAGAAATCCATCAACGGCTGAGCGCAGTGATGACCCGCGCGAATGGCAACGCCTTTGCGATCAATGATGGTAGAAATATCATGGGGATGCGCGCAATCCATAGTGAAGGAAACCACGCCAGATTTGCCCAGCGCGGTGCCAATAAGCGTCAAGCCTTCGACCGATGATAATTGCTGATGGGCGTATGACAATAAATCTTGTTCATGGTCACGGATCGCCGCCATGCCGATGGATTGAACATAATCCACCGCCGCCCCCAGTCCAATCGTCTCTGCAATGGGTGGAGTGCCGGCTTCAAAACGCTGAGGCGGTTCAGCATAGGTTGTTTTTTCAATCGTCACGCGGTCGATCATATCGCCGCCGCCAAACATGGGCGGCATGGTCATCAAAATTTCCATTCGCCCCCACATCACGCCAATGCCACTTGGTCCATAGAGTTTATGGCCAGAGAACACATAAAAATCACAACCAAGGTCTTGCACATCAACGGGCATATGAACAACACCCTGACAGCCATCAACCACAAAAATAGCCCCATTGGCATGGGCAAGTTCAGCCAATTCTTTCACAGGAAAGACCGTACCCAACACATTAGAAACATGAGGCATGGAAATGATCTTTGTTTTTGGATTGATCATGGCCTTAATGGCGTCAATGCTGACACTGCCATCGGGATTCACCGGCGCGGCTTTTACGGTAGCGCCCTTTTCTTCAGCGATCAATTGCCAAGGCACAATATTGGCATGGTGATCGGCAATAGAGATCAGAATCTCATCACCTGCTTTCAGGTTTGTCCCGCCCCAAGATCGCGCGATTAAATTCAGCGCCATGGTCGCGCCTGACGTAAAAACAATCTCATCGGAAGAAGGTGCGTTAATCAACCCAGCGACTTTACCGCGCGTGGCTTCATAAGCATCGGTGGATTCTTCACTCAGAAGATGGAGGCCACGGTGAACATTCGAATAACTATGGCTATAGGCCGCCATGATCGCATCCAGCACTTGTCTTGGTTTTTGCGCTGACGCCGCGCTATCCAAATACGCCAAAGGCTGGCCATGGATTTTCCGCTCAAGGATAGGGAAATCTTGACGGATCGCGTTAAAATCAGGTGTGCTGACAGGCGATAGAGATGGCTGGCTCATGACGTTCGCTTTCCAAGACTTACCAGCCAAGAAAAAACACATTCTAAGGCAGGTGCCTTCAAGTTTTCATCTTCAATATCATCCAACACATCAGCCAAGAACGCTTCGATCAGCATTTGCCGAGCCTCTTGCTTGCTGATGCCGCGACTCATCAAATAGAACAAATGATTATCGTCAATTTCCCCTACCGTAGCGCCATGTGAACAAGCCACATCATCCGCGTAGATTTCCAATTCAGGTTTAGCATCAGCCTCACATTTGCGCGACAGCAATAACGTCCGGCTCATTTGGTTGCCATCAGTTTTTTGAGCATCACGCGCGACGATCACTTTGCCTTGGAAAATCCCTTTTGCCTGATCATCAAGCACACCGCGAACGATTTGCCGTGACGTGCAATTGGGCTTTTGATGATCCACCAAAGTGGTCACATCCATCACTTGATCCTGACGCGCCAGATAAAGCGTGGTCATGTTCATATCGACATGCTCACCCACCAGCGCAATGCGGTTCTCAACGCGCGATAATGCGCTTCCTGTTTGCACGGAAAGAGCGTTGTAGCGGCCTGAACCCTCAATATCCATCGCCATTACCGCCAAATGATTGCGTTGGCCATCTTCTTCTTGCAGACGGGCGTGATGAAAAACAGCCGATTGCCCAACACGAACCGCCATAATTGGCGCGGATAAGCCCTCGCCTTGGCCGTGATGATGTTCAATCACCATGGCTTCAGCCTTATTCGCGATATCCAGCACAATCACCGGATGGCTTGATTGATCAGCCCCATCGTTTCTAAACACCAAGTGAATAGGCTCAATTACAGCATCCGTAACACGCAATCCAAGGCCAGACGTCATGATGGCCACGGAAAGATTGGCGATGGCGTGACCGCTCAGCCGCTCATCGTTCAACCGCGCCATCAATTCCGCGTCATCAGAGAGGGACAACATTGAGGCCCCAGAAGGCAATTCCGTCGATAAATGCGGCTGAAAAACGCCGTTATAGAACACCAGTCGCTTGCCTTCCGGAAGTGAAGACGCCTGATCCAGAACCGCATCAGGCACTGGGGTAAAATCACGATTGCTCAAAGCGTTCAAATTGGTAAAACGCCATGCTTCTTCTGTCGGCTTGGGAAATCCACCCGCTATAAAGCGTTCAGCGGCGGCGGCTGAAACCGGCTGGGATGCGCCGTCATTCAAGCGAGATGTTAACTGATTATGCAGCATCAATAAACCCTGAATATCCTTTCTTTTCAACCTCTAAGGCTAAATCCT
>CAYNQW010000127.1:0-5646 GCA_964399415.1 uncultured Hyphomicrobiales bacterium | reverse complement strand
TAACGGAAAATGGTGAGCATGGCGCCAGCGCGACATGAGTCATGGCGTATCGGCGGGCATCATGAAAAGCATCCACCAGACGAATGCTATCCTTGAGGATAGATTCTTCGGCTTCGGTCAAGAAGTCTGGCGGCAATCCGCCTGCGGATTCGCCGATGCTCATAGAACCGCGCGTGGCGGTGAATCGCACCCCCACATCACGGGCGGCGGCGATGCTGTCATCAAGGCGGGCGCCATTCGGGAAAATATATTGATGATCGGAAGACGTGGTGCAACCGCTCATGGCGAGTTCCGCTAGCCCCAACGCAACGGCGGCGTAGAATTGATCAGGGCCAATCCGTGACCAAATGGGGTAGAGCGTTTTCAACCAACCAAAAAGCGTTTCGTTCTGGGCGGCTGGAACAACGCGCGTTAAATTCTGGAACAAATGATGATGGGTGTTGACCATCCCCGGGATGACGACATGGCCGCTCAAATCAATAACCTCATCGGCGTCAGCAGGCAAATCTGCCGCCGCGCCAATCGCTTCTATGACGCCATCGCGAATAAAGATGCTCGCGTTGGTTAATTCTTGGCGATCATCATTCATGGTCGCGAGATGATCTGCATTTTTGAGCAACATGGTTGCCATGGGTCACTCCATTAAAAAGCCGCACCCTTTATACGAGGGTGCGGCTCAAAGTTCAAACTCTATGCGGTGATAGAGACTTAGTCTTCATGCGGCAGAACGAGGTTCAACACCACCGCTAGGAAAGCCGCAGGCAACAAGCCCGATGCCAATAACACTTGCGCTGTTGACGGCAGGTGTTGAAGGGCTTTTGGCTCCAGATGAAGGCCAAGACCAAAGGCCAAGGACAAGGCAAGGATCATCATATTGCGGCGATTCCAAACCACATCTGACAGCATATTCATGCCAGCAGACGCCACCATGCCAAACATCACGATCACGCCGCCGCCAAGCACTTGGATTGGCATAGCCGCGATAATCGCGCCAACTTTTGGCACCAGACCACAGATGATAAGGAAGACCGCACCGGTGGTAACAACCGCCCGGGACATGACCCCTGTCATCGAGATTAGGCCAACATTCTGACTGAAAGACGTATTGGGCAGACCGCCAAAGACGCCAGCCACCGCGGTACCAATACCATCGGCAAAGGTGCCGCCAGCCAGTTCCTTATCGGTCGCTTCGCGGTTTGCACCGCCTTTGGTGATGCCTGAAATATCACCGACCGTTTCAATGGCGCTGACAATAGACATCAAGCAAATCCCGATAATGGCCGCGATATTAAAATCAAAGCCATATTTGAACGGTTGCGGAATGGCAAACCAAGCGGCGTTGGCAACACTGTTAAAGTTAACGATGCCCATGATGATCGCCACCACATAGCCCGCCAATAGACCAATCAAAATGGCTGCTGACGATAAGATGCCCGTGGTCATAAATTTCATGACCAAGGCAACAATAATCACCAGAAGCGCAAGCCCCCAACGGGAGAAGTCCCCCCATGCGGGATTGTTGATCTGGAAATCAGCGGCACCACCAGCGGCGTATTTAATGCCAACAGGAATCAATTCGATCCCGATGACCAAAATCACAAGGCCGGAAACAAGCGGCGGGAACCAATGGCGAAGCCGGCCAATGAAGAAGCCAAGGCAAGCATGGAATAAACCGCCAATAAAAATGGCGCCAAAGAGCGCCCCAATGCCTGCGGATTTAACAGCAGGAATCATCACTGGAATAAACGCGAAACTGGTGCCTTGCATCACCGGTAGCCGTGCCCCGACAGGACCTAGACCAACGGTTTGCAATAAGGTGGCAATGCCTGCAAACAGCATCGACATTTGAATAAGAAACACAGCATCCGCCCCTCCGAAGGCGAAACCTGCGGCGCCACCAATAATAATGGCAGGTGTGAAATTACTAACAAACATTGCTAGGACATGTTGCAGCCCCAGCGCCATACGGTCGCCCATCGGCGGCACGTAATCAGGGTTACGCAGATCCGCTGCGCTCGGTTTCGTTGTACTCATCATTATCCCCCTTTTGATAAATGATGCATAAGGCTACATCAAAAGACAGAATTATACAATTTCTAGTTGCATCGATCTTAATTTACTCAAGATTTAGTGTTTTGCCCCACCCATCAGCCCTTACTCGCTTTGGCTTTGATCAAGATAAGGCGATGGGCTGTTCAGGGATTTTTCTTGCCCGTTTTGATCAATGGGGCTACATCCTTGGCAGGTAATTTTGCTGTGAGGTAAACCATGTCTGAATCCCCAAAAACCGTCGTCAACAGTTGGAACGAATGGGATCCGCTGAAACATGTGATTGTTGGCCGTGCCGATGGCACTTGTATTCCTGCCCCTGAACCTGCCCTTGATGCGAAAGTGCCGGAAGATTCAGATATGCGCGGTCAATTTGGTCCGCGTCCACAAGACACGGTGGATTTGGCCAATGAGAAATTGGATCAATTCGCCGCCCAGCTCGAAGGCCTTGGGGTGCGCGTGGATCGCCCAACGCCTCTTGATTTCAACCAGCGTACCGGCACCCCTGATTGGGAGGTTGAAACCATGTTTGGCTGCATGCCGCCACGCGATGTTTTGTTGACGGTGGGCAAGGAAATGCTTGAAGCCACCATGAGCTATCGTTGCCGGTGGTTTGAATATCTGTGCTACCGCCCTCTGCTTCAGCGGTATTATATGGAAGACCCTATGATGCGGCATGAATCAGCACCAAAGCCTCGCTTGACCGATGAAGATTACCGCCCGGATTATTTGTCCGATAAAATCGGCGAGCAAAAACGCCTTGAATGGACAGCGGAAAAATTCTTTGTCACCACCGAAGAAGAGCCTTTGTTTGACGCGGCGGATGTTTTGCGTTTTGGCAAAGACCTTGTGGTTCAGCACGGGTTCACCACCAACCTGAAAGGCATTGATTGGCTTCAACGGCATTTCCCAGATCATCGCGTGCATGCGGTGAATTTCCCCGGCGATCCGTATCCTATCCATATTGACGCGACCTTCACGCCACTGCGCCCGGGGCTGATCTTGAACAACCCTCAGCGCCGCCTGCCGGATGATCAACGTCAATTGTTTGAAAAGAACGGTTGGGAAATTGTCGACGCGGCACAACCTGCGCATAACAGCCCGCCACCGCTTTGTTATTCGTCGGTGTGGTTGTCCATGAATGTGTTGGTGCTTGACCCGAAAACCGTCTGTGTTGAAAAGTCCGAAGTCTATCAAGCCGAGCAGATGGATAAACTGGGCATGAACGTGATCGAAGTTGACCTTCGCGATGCTTATGCATTTGGTGGCGGCTTGCATTGCTGTACCGCCGATGTTTACCGCGAAGGCAGTTGCGAGGATTACTTCCCCAACCAATAAACCTTTTTTGCTTGATCTGACGCTATTCCGTGATGATCGGTTGATCTGGCATAAAAGCGTGATGGACAAAAGCAAAAGTCACATCATAAACGACATCTTCGGGTTCGCCGGAGGTGTCGTTTTTTTGCGTCACGGTGACGGTGCCGACATCTCGGCCGCGCGTAATATCACGTTGATCCAAGGCTGAGTTTTGCCCCGGCTTCCAGGTGATGGTGATCCCATCGCTGACCAACGGCGAGCGTTGTTTGACCATGGCCAATGACCAAGCTTTGCCATCAACCACCACCACCCGATCCAGCGGCGCGATGCCTTCGGGGACATCGCCATTATATAGAAAGGGGAAACCACTGCTGTCATAGCCGCTATAAGGATTCGCCCCATAAGGACGAAATTGCGGGTTAGCCATGGTCATCACCGTCCCATCAGGATGGCGAGTCTTAAAGGATTGCCAGTCTTCCAATCGACACGCCAACACCATTAACTTTTCGCCAGCACGGCGGCCAATGATCGCTTCCCCGGTATATTGTTGCCACCATGTTTCCGTTTGCCGATCATATATCACCAAATCTGAATGGCGGAGATTGCCGGTGGTGCCAAAATCAAGCACATCACCATCGTGGCGGCGATCAAAAACAATCGCGGCATTGCATAACGGGCAATAGGTGGCTGCCACCGGCACGCCGCCGATTTCATCATTGGCAATCTCATGCCAAATCAAACATCACAACGGCCAAGCCCGGGCTTCACCATTGATGCTCAGGCTGATCACAGGTTCTTTGGCAGCTAGGCTTGTTTCATCGGCCACGGGCCTGACCATAACATGATCAATGGCAGGGATGCCATCGCGCCCCGGCCCGCCGGATCGGATTTCCGCAAGCGATATTGTGCATTGGGTGAAATCCGTATTTGGCCATTGCATCAGCGAAAAGCCGTCAGGTTGTCCGCAATCCTGACGCTTATCCGCCGCCAGCACCGGTGACGTGAAGCCAATGAATAAAGTTAAGATAATGGTCTGAATAACGCGAGCGACAACACTACCGGATTGAAGCCAAGGCATCAGCATGGCGTCCTCCCTCGTGGTTTAGGCTATTACCGCATCAAAACATGGCAGGATTATGAAGACTGTTTCCGGCGCCGTTTTGATGACACCGTGTTTTGCCCCAAATGATCTTCCCCGCGTTGATTGGCAAGGGCGATTTGCCGTTGCCGTTCGCGGAATTTTTCTTTCTGGGCGTCGGAATAAGTGTTGACGCAACGGTGGCAGCTGACGCCATCCTCAAAGCCAGGTTGAGCGCGATCATCTTCAGAAAGCGGGTCTTTGCACGCAAAGCAAATATCGTAATCCCCTTCGATCAGCCCATGTTTAAGCGACACACGTTCATCAAAAACGAAACAATCGCCTTCCCACATGCTGTCTTCTTGGGGAATGTCTTCGAGGTATTTCAAAATGCCGCCTTTGAGGTGATAGACATCTTCAAAGCCGATCTGCTTCATATAGGCCGAGGCTTTTTCACAACGGATGCCGCCGGTGCAATACATCGCCACCGATTTAGGGCGATCAGGATCCGCCCGCAATTGATCCGCCCATTCGGGGAAAGCGCGGAAGGTTCGGGTTTCAGGGTCTACCGCCCGCTCAAATTTACCAATGCGTGTTTCGTAAGTGTTGCGGGTGTCGATCACCATGACGTCCTGACGCGAAATCAGTTCGTTCCAATCCTTGGGTTCGACATAAGTGCCGACATCTTGCAAAGGGTCAATATCAGGCTTGCCCATGGTGACAATTTCCTTTTTGACCTTCACTTTCATGCGCAGAAAACCGCGGCCAGTGGATTGCGAATATTTCACCTCTAGCCCTCTTATTTCAGGCCAAGCGTTCAGATGGTCGATCAAAGCATCAATCGCTTCAGGCGAGCCGCATACCGTGCCGTTGATGCCTTCATGCGCCAGCAATAACGTGCCGCGAATACCGCGCTCTAAACAAAAGGCCAATAGCGCCGGCTTCTTCGCCTCAGGGTCTGCTATGCGGGTAAAATGATAAAGCGCGGCCACGCGGCTAGGCTGATTGGTGGTCATGTCTTCTTCCAACACTATCGTTCTTCCGTTCCCCTACATGATTTTACCGCAAAAGTGAAGATCAGTTGCAGGGCGCGCTCACTTTGAAAAGTTAATAAATTATTAAAAAATATTTTATTTCATAGGGTTAAGGGAAAATTAACTTCTTCTTTCTATACTCTCACCCGAATCATCTTGGCTCCTTGT
>CAYNQW010000126.1:0-5702 GCA_964399415.1 uncultured Hyphomicrobiales bacterium | reverse complement strand
CCATGTGCCGTCCGCTTTCTAATCGGGCAATTTTATAAAGTACTTCACGTGGTACAAAAGAGCTTGCAGCGACGATTTCGATACTTTCATCGCATAGCCGAGAGTCAGATCCTTCTGCGAAACTTGCAAGACCCAAACTGCCGATGACCATCGCACAAAAGAAATTTCGAAAACTGAATGTCATGCTATTCTCTCCTGCAGAACGTCTTGCAAGAAGCGGACCAGTTTTTCGAAGTTGGCTGCAATCAGCCTAAAAAATCAAAAAGGCTTTTGTTGCTCACTGTTGTATAGGTCTGGCGCGCAGCATCCCTGTTAACAAGAAGCGTCTGCAATTCAGTGATCAGACTTTCGATATCCGCATCTTGCAGTTTTCCAATCTCTGTTTTGATGACCAACATGCGGCTGCTCAAAACCGCTTCTTGGGATTCCGCATTTTTGAGCCGGGCACCCACCGTCGTCCGAGAGACCGCCAGTCCGTTGATCATATCATCAATCTGAGGCCCTTGGGCGATCAACGCTTGAGAACTGTCGCTTATCTGCCCGACGAGGGTCGTTGTCCCTGGTGTATAAACGGAAATGTAGTGCTGTGGCTCCAATTGAGCGATGTCGTAGCCCTCGATTGAAACGTCTGATATCGCAATATTTTGATCAGCACCCGTAAGGGTAACTATGCCATCAGAAGAAACAGTAGCCGTAACACCCGTGGACGATCCATTGATTGCATCTACAATTTCCTTCGGAGAGTCAGAGTTGATGCTGCCAGAAATAGTCGCACTTCCCAAAGGCCCAGTTAAATTGAAAGACCAGTTTTGCTGAGAACGAGACGCGTTGAATTTGAGGCTCATTCCGGTTGTCGCACCGGTGGAATAGTCTTGAATAAAATTATCATTTGTGAACAGAGCATTTGCTATTCCATCAAGAAGTTGAAAAACACTTTTGTTTTTTCCACCGACATCTATTTCCATAAAGGCGTTTGCCCCGTTGAGGCTGGTCGGTAATTTGATGTTTTCAGAAACGCTCAGCACATGTTCTCCACCGTCTCCAAAGTACTTTACCGAACCATCCAATTGTTGCCGAAATGGGCTTTGTTCTGTTGAATATCCTCCAAAAAGGGCATCCCCAGAGCTATCAGTTGTGTTTGCCAACGAAAGAATTGTTTCATTAATGCGGAGGATCTCTTCGCGTGCGGCCATGCGCTCCAATTGTGTGGTTGTGGAGGTGTTTGACGCGACAAAAAGCTCTTTAAGGCGGATGGCGATATTGACGGTTTCTTCCAACGTATCATCCACCAATCCCAAGCGGTCATTCACTTTATCAAGATTTTTTTGATATTGAGTGATCTTACTTTCCAATTCACGGCGCGCCGAAAGGGTAACCGCATCCATCGGTTGCTCTGAAGATTGCGGAATGCGGCTACCAGTCGCAATTTGGGTTTGCAGGCCTTGCAATCGCCCTTCAATCAATTTGAACTGGTCAAGCATTTGATTGGAAAAAAGCCGAGTTGAAATAGTCATTGGTTCCTCACATTATCCCGACGAGCGTGTCGAACATTTGCCGCGCAGCCTGAAGGATTTGCGCCGCGGCTTTATAGGCTTGCTGTTGTTCCATCAGGCGACTGGCCTCTTCATCCAGATTGACCCCCGACATTTCATCTTCAGTGGCAATCGCTGCATCACGCATTGAGGTTGCAGAAGCCTCCACCATACGACCGGACACCAATTGCGACCCGATCGCCAGAGCGATCGCGCGAAAATCGTCTTGAAAACTGCTCCGCTCCGGGGTGCTCCGGTTCAAATCAACAATTGCGTCTGCATTCCGCCCGTCTCCTGATTTTGACTGGTTAAGCGCAACGTCAAAATAATCGCCCTGATCTGAAAAGCCCGAAAGCACCATTCGGAAACCCTCAAGATCAAATTCTGTTACCCCTGAGCTGTACCGTGTGGCAATCGAATGACCAGACTCTGTGTCAATAACTTCGACTTTGCCCAAAGTCTGATCAGTCATTTGTAGGCGATAGTTACTTTCAGCATTTTCTTCCCGCGTGGTATCACCCTGTTCATATTGCGCACCCAATCTGCGCGCGCCGTCTTTGTTGAGGACAACGATTAAGTCTTCTGCGGGCAGATTGGTCATGGACAAAATTTGCCCCGGCAATCCTGTAACATCCAATTCGATAGCCACAGCATCAGAATTTGTTGAGATAGCGCGAAGACCGTCTGGTGTCATTTCAAAATCAAAAGTACCAGCCTGAAACCCCAGATCTTTAGCATTGCTGGAAGGCACAACAGAAATTGGACCATTTGTTTGGGCGCTTACCAATGAAATCAGCGGAGTATTGACAAGCGGATCTATCGTCAAACTCGCAACGCTTCCGACACTTGGGTCAGGTGACAGAAATTTCAGATTAGTATCGCTTGAGGTCAGGGTATATTGGGTACCATCGAAGGACGCTGTGACTGTTGCCAAATTTCCTCCAACGTTGACAGTAAATGGTTTGGAAACGCCACTTGCGAGCGAAAACGCTCTGCCTCGTAAAATTGTTTCTGATCCAGCGTCCGTCGTGGCCAGACCAAATGCCGCTGCATCGGTGTTATTCAAGACTTCAATTGTCTTTCCGCCCATAGTGCCATCTGGTACCGCCAACGATACCTGATATCCCCCGCTCACGGTCTGTAAAGTTGCCAATACCCTCTGTTCTTCTGGGCCGCTTACCGAAAGCGCGCCTCCTTTTAACATCACCTCATATGTTGACCCGCCGACACGGACGGACATTGTTGACCCTTCCGCGGGTAAGCTGGAAATGACACTGCCACTCAGCGATGGAATGGTCCCAGTCAGGCGTGCACGGTCGACCAAGGCCTTTGAAATTGCTGCCGAAGTGTAATTCATAAGTTCTGAACTGTTCAGTGTTAAGTTCAGATCGTTACTTTGCCCATTGAGCGTTGCTTTCATATTAAATACGGCACTTGACGTGGACAGGCGCAATCCGTTCGGGCTGGCCTGAGGAGAAAGTAGATCAGGAGAAATTTGCCATTCAAAGTCACTTACTGTTCCAGCGTTTGAAAAACTCTGATGAATGCCTCCGCTTAAAAGGGCGCTATCAGTTGCAAGCTCTGAGCCCCCAAGAGATGTCTGAAATGTAAATTCCCGCGGGGATTTAAGTTCAACTGTTCCCATGATCTTTGTCGCCTGAGAGAGGGCAACATCGCTTGCCAGAAGATTCCGATATTCTTGGTCAAGAACATTCACATTTACAGAGGACCCAGAAAAATTTGCCAGATTTATGTCATTTCCAAATTTTTCAACCAAAACAACCCGCGAGCCATCATTCGACAGTTCTGCAACAACACCTGTTCTTTCAGAATGTTGGTTGATCTGGTTTACGATAGGACTGAGGTTTCTGTCGGAATAATCTGCACTAATGAGAATTGACTGGGTTTCATCAAGTTCAAAACTAAACGTCACGCGTCCTGTATCGCTGGCGCCGCTATCTAATTCTAGAGCCGCGATCGTTTTTGCCTCTGATATAAAACCGGCTTCCATCAAACTAGCATTAAGCTTATCTGATATATCTTTCGCGCTTGCGCCAGACTGAAGAGTAATCGCTGAGTTCACCAACCCGTCCGAGGAGGCCACAGTAACGGTCTGCGACGCCAATTTGTTCAATGCTGGATTTTGCTGAATAAGCGCGCTCAAATCCCCATTGTTAATCAGAGACGAAACAGAGTTTGACCCAAAATATCCATCAGGACGCAGGTTTTTTATTTCCGATCCCCGATACCCAACACCACCAAAAGAATTGAGGTAATCCGCACGATAGACCGCGTTTCTTCGAAACCCGTTGTCTTCGTTTATCAGACGACTTGCTTCAGCACTGCTAAGTGGCTGACCGGCAATTTGACGACCTTCACGGGTAAATACCTGAAAACCAGAAGACTCAATGCGGTCGCTCACAGATGCGTTTGATGTGACGCCAGTCTGTGTCGTGAGCGTTCCTGAGGTAAAGGTCGTTCCACCAGTGATTTTAAGGCCACCCTCAAATCCGGACGCAAAAAGTCCCAATTCTTTGAGCGTCTGCCCAGATGTAGACTTTATGATACCATCATTGAGATATTCTGCGATGACTTCACTTTTTAAATTAATTGTAGTTTGCCCATCCTCCGCAGTGGGGAGCAGCACATTTTGGGTGTCTGCTGAAGGAAAATTATATTGGGTTCCATTGAAGACCACTGTAAAACTGCCAAGTCCTTCGGTCGGCAAAAAACTATATTCGATAACAGGGCTCTGACCAAATGACGCAATATCGAAAGAACTGACATCAGAGGGAATATATCCAACCACCCCACCGGATCTGAATTCAGTGAAGGCAACCGGAGAAATCGAATTTGTTGTGATTTCAAGGATATTGTCTAGGTCAGGCGGATTTTCCTCAACCATTCTGCTGGTCAAAACTGCTGAACCCGTGTTTGTGCTTGCCGGAGTAATAACAAAGTTTGAGGCGGCAGCGATTTCCTTTCCGTCGAGAAGTAAAAATTCTATTCGTTCTGCTTCCCCTCTCATCCGCGTTACATTAAAACTATCACCATCCCGCGCGGGGGTGTTGACTTTCACAACCATGCCACCGAGGTCGATTTCTTTGCGGCCTTGCCCCAAGACAACACCTGAAATATCCCGTGCGATCCACTGGTCAGTAGCAGCTATGTATTGGAAGCTCATCTCAGGCATGGCATCAACCTTGCCCGGCACCTGAAGCAGGGTAATGTCCAATTGTTTGCTGTTTTCTTTTGGTTGGTTGACTTCAAATTGCTTTGCAGTGAACAACTCTTTGCCAGGCTCACCGTCATAGTCGATACCTGAGGTATGCAATTCGTTTAACTCTTCCACAACTCGAATGGCCAAAAGGTCAAGTTTTTGAAATGTGGACTCGATGATATTCAGACTAGAGGTCAGCCCCTTAATAGAACCATCATCCACTGCTTTGAAAGCAAATTTACTTCCCAGTTGAAAGGCTGTCCCTGACGTATCGTTATGGGTCACGTTTACCGAAACCGATTTGTCCCCATCCACTAAGACAGGCCCCTTAACAAACCGCCCAAAGGACAAGTTTGCTTCATTTCGGTTTCCAAATTGTATGCTGACAGTTGTTTTTTTCGATATTTCTGTGAGTAAACGGTCCCTCTCATCGAGCAAAGCGTTAGGTGGAGCGCTTCCAAGGTTTGAGGCACGCAAGCGCCCGTTCACGAGAGCAAGGCTTTCAGTTAACCGATTGAGCGCCGCCACATCATCATCGATGGACTGACGCAATTGATCACGCAGCTCACCAATGACCTGCGATGTTACGTTAAAGGAATTGGCAAGTCCCGAGGCCTGTTCGATGGCCGCAGCTCTGGGGGCGAGGTCACCTGGGTTGGCAGAGATGTCCGAAAGTTTGGAAAAAAACAGAGTTATTTGTGACGCCAGATCACCTTCAGTGGGAAGAATAAGGTTTTCAAGCCGTTCCATTGCCTCTACAAAACTCTTTGCAGATTCAAATTTGCTTTCCGCAGCATTTGAACTTTGGGCCAGATAGGCATTAAAAGCCCGACGGACTTCCCCCAGGGAAACACCAAGACCGATCTGAGCTGATTTAGAGGCAAATTCACTTTGCGATCCAGAAACCTCTTTCAAATCTGCATCCCGACGCCGATAGCCTTCTGTATTCA
>CAYNQW010000125.1:0-5815 GCA_964399415.1 uncultured Hyphomicrobiales bacterium | reverse complement strand
TTGATGAGTCGTCCTTACACCGAATGCGTCAGCGGGTTCAAATGGTATTTCAATCGCCTTATGCCAGCCTTAACCCAAGATGGAAAGTTGGTGATATTATTCTTGAACCGATAAAGTCTTTTCATCTCTTGGATGATACGCAAGCGCAACAAAAGCGCGTTGCTGAATTGCTTGATCAGGTGGGTTTATCCGCGCGTGATGTTAGCAAATACCCCCATGAGTTTTCCGGAGGACAGCGGCAGCGCATTTCCATTGCTCGCGCATTGGCATCGCAGCCAGAAATGATCATTTGTGATGAACCTACCTCTGCGCTCGATGTCTCGGTGCAAGCGCAAGTCCTCAACCTGTTAAAAGACTTGCAGCATGAGTTTTTGCTTACTTATCTTTTTATATCCCATGATCTTGCGGTTATATCCACGATGGCGAATACAATCGGTGTTTTGAAAAATGGTCAATTGGTCGAGGAAGCACGGGCATCTGAGTTGCTAACAAACCCGAAACACGACTATACAAAAATGCTTCTTTCATCTGCCCCAAATATTATGGCTAACTAAACTTGAAAACCTATATGCTATATGCTTTTTAAGTGGTCATAAGACGGTTGATGATGGTCAAGATGATCCTGCCTCTTTGATTGCCTGAAGGCCACAAGTTCAAATCCTGCTCTTCAACCAATCCTCTTTATTCAGGGGAGACCTCATATTAATCCACCGCCTCCCGCATCCAGCGTTGCAGGTGCATAATGGGATGCTCGGAATTGACGCCAGATTTTGGGTCGATCACCAACGGTCCTGGGCGATATCCCCGTGAGCCAAGGCCGCGTTGAACCGATTCCACCAGATGGATGTCTTCTTCCACCGTCGTCTCGCGATCTTGGACGGCCAGCGCGCGGATGGCGGCATCGTCAGCGCCATCAATCGAATACCAACCGCGCCAAACCACCACATGGTGAGTATCCACCGCCCGCCAGTGATAGGTGTTTAGCACATTGCCGGGATAGACTTGGAAACTGAACATCGGCCACAGAAACCAACTTGAATATTGGTCATGATGATCAAAACCCGATTGAATATCATAGGTCATTTGATCAAGATTTTGGCATTCCGTTGTATGCCTTAAACATTGGCCTTGCGGCTGAATATCATAGGTTTGCGGTTTCACCACCCCCGTGGAAAAGGTGGGGTGATTAAGCGCGCAATGATAACATTCGGAATAATTTTCGACGGACACTTTCCAATTGCACCGCTCAGGGATTTCCACCCATTCCAAAGGTTTTAGTTTTGACCAATGCGGCACCCACCCTTCCAATTCAGCGCGAACATTGGGAAACCATTCTTCCATAGCGGCGGCGTTAGGGTCGAGATTAATGAAAACAAAGCCAAGGAAGATTTCCACCCGAACTTCTGTCAGGCAAATGGCGTCCTTGTCCACCCCATCGACAGCGTCAAGATTGGGGGCTGCCCTTAACCGACCATCAAAATTGTAACTCCACGCGTGATAAGGGCAGGTGATGGTTGGCGCGCGGCCACGCCCTTGCACCAATTGATGGGCGCGGTGCTGACATACGTTATAATAAACCCGAATTTGATCGGAGCGGTCGCGGATGGCGAATAAACTTTCCCCGGCGATCTCAAAACAAACGTAACTGCCCGGGCTAGGCAATTCGGTGCTGTGGCAGGCAAATTGCCAAGTTCGTGCCAAAAGCCCTTCGCATTCCAGCGCAAAAATACCAGGATCCGTGTAATAGCGGGCGTCGAGCGAAGCGATGGGCGTGGTCATGTGGTGTCTCCATCATAAAGACCAAGATCATGCCGGCGTTGATGAAATCGCTCTACGCGATCAACAATTTCATCGCTGGCGACAGCAATCACCAAGGATAGGAGCGTTTCTAACACGGCGATGATGCTCACCGAAGATGGGAAGAATTGCGGGCTATCGACGGCAAGGGTGAAACGGTGATGGGCATGGCGAAAAATTGGGCTGGCCGGACTGTCAGAAAGGCTAATAATGGTCAGGCCTTGTTCATGGGCAATTTTCACCGCTTCCACCACTTCAGTGCGAAACGGCTTGCAGGTAATAGCGATCAGCACATCGCGCTGATCCGCCCATGCGAGATCGTCAATCGGGGTTGATCCGGCGCGCGGCAAAGCGTGAAATTGAACCATCCCCGTCGAGGCCAGATAGGTGAAATTGCGGGCGTTTGAATTATTGACCCCCACCCCGAGCGTATAGACATTGCGGGATTCCCAAATGGCCGTCGCCGCGGCAATCAATTGGTCTATCGAAATATGGGCAAAGGTTTCTTCGATATTGCCCAGCGCCGATTGCACAATATCCGCGTAAAGATCACCCAATTCACCGGATTTTCGCAAATCCTGAAGCCAGCGCGCGCGATCAGGAAAATCTGCCGCGCCACGGCGAATCGCATCGCGAAACGGCGCGCGGAAATCATCATAGCCTTTATACCCCGCTTGATGCGCCATGCGGACAAAAGTATTGGGATTGACGCCTGCAGCATCCGCCATCTCTCGCACCGTTGAAACGCCCACGTCCAAAGGGTTTTCCAGCACATAGGTGGCGGCTTTTCGCGCTTCAGGGGTGAACTCCTCCAGCTGTGTCGCCAGATGGTTCAAAACCGTTGATGTAACATTTGTATCATTCATGATTGACGATGGTATATTTGTTCAAATAAACTGTCTAGGAGAATTTCATTATAACCGATGGTCTAGGGATGGGCATGATGGTCGAGCAAAATTTACCGACACAAGCAAAAGTGGTGATTGTTGGCGGTGGCGTCATGGGTTGCGGGCTTGCTTATCACTTGGCGCATGAAGGTTGGACCGATGTGGTGCTGTTGGAAAAAGCAGAATTAACCAGCGGCAGCACTTGGCACGCGGCGGGGCAAATCACCCATTCCACCAGTTCTTTTGGCCTTGGCAAATGCGTCGATTATAATATTGGCCTTTATAGCGGCGGGCTAGAAGCCGAAACCGGGCAGGTGGTGACTTGGCATGGTTGCGGGTCATTCCGTTTGGCCTATACCGAAGATGAAATGGATTGGTTGCGGCACACCTTATCGGTGGGGCGTTCCTTGGGCTTTAACATTGAACTGGTCAGCCCAGATCGGGTGGCGGCATTGCATCCGTTTTACAATTTGGATGGCGTTTTAGGGGCGTTGCATACGCCTGATGATGGCCATGTCGACCCGTCGAATGTAACCATGGCCATGGCCACGGGGGCGCGCAATTTGGGGGTTAAAATTTTCCGCCGATGCCGCGCCACCAACATCACTCAATCCGCCAATGGCGAATGGCAAGTCGAAACCGAATTGGGGGCGATCACGTGCGAACATGTGGTCAATGCGGGTGGCACTTACGCCCGTCAGATGGGCGAATGGTCAGGGTTGCAATTGCCAATGACTTCAATGACCCATCATTATTTTGTTACCGAACCTGTGCCAGAATTTCAAAACCTTGAACGAGAATTGCCGGTTATCCGTGACGATAAGAAAGTATCAGGCTATATCCGCATGGAACAAAAGCGCGGGCTGATTGGGATTTATGAAAAACAAAACCCCAATACTGTTTGGGAAGATCATTGCCCTTGGGACGCTGAAAATGAATTGTTTGATCCGGATTATGATCGGGTCATGCCATGGCTTGAAGAAAGCCTCAACCGCATGCCGATTTTTGCTGATTTGGGCATTAGCCGTGAAGTCCATGGCGCGATATCGCATCCCCCTGACGGCAATCCCTTGATTGGGCCTGCACCGGGGGTGCGTAATTATTGGTGCTGTTGCGGCACTCAGATTGGCATTGGCTGGGGACCTGGCTTAACGCGAGAATTGGCACGCTGGATGGTGCATGGCGCGGCTGATATTTCCATGCGCGACTATGACCCACGTCGGTTTGGTTCTTATGCCACCAAAGAATGGCAAGTCATCAAAGCCAAAGAAGATTATTGCTTGCGCCATGAAATACCGTTCCCTCATTTTAATCGCCTCGCGGGGCGTCCGATCAAACCATCGCCCTTACATGAGGTTTTGAAATCCAAAGGTGCGGTGTATGAAGAAGTCTATGGATTTGAGCGTCCCCGCTGGTTTGCCCGTAATGGCGTGGCTCAGCAAGATCATTATTCGTTTCGCCGCAACCCTGTGCATGACATGGTGGGTCATGAAGTCAAAGCGGTGCGCGAATCTGTCGGCATTATGGATGTCACGGCCTTCAGCAAAGTGTTGGTGAGCGGAAAAGGCGCGGCTGATTTGCTCGATCGTTTAACGGCCAATAAATTGCCGGTGAAAGTAGGTGGCATTAACTTGACGCATATGCTCAACAAACGTGGCCGCATCGAATTGGAAACCACCATCTTCAAGATGGCTGAGGATCAATATTATCTGGTTTGCGCGGCGTTTTTTGAACAGCGTCTGTTGGATCACCTGCGCCATCACCGAGATGGAGAAGATGTCACCATCTCGGCAATGTCGGACCAGTGGTCAGCGCTTGCCCTCAATGGCCCTTATGCGCGCCATGTGCTTAGGGCGGTGACAGACGCGCCGCTAGATAACGCAAATTTCCGTTGGCTCACCGGTCAAGAGATCAGCATCGCCGGTCATCTTGTATGGGCATTGCGAATGTCCTATGCCGGTGAATTGGGTTGGGAATTGCATATGCCAAACGCGGCTTGCCTCGATGTTTACACGGCATTGAGCGAGGCCGGGCAGGTCTATGGCATCACCGATTACGGGTCTTTTGCCATGAACGTCATGCGAATGGAAAAAGCGTTCAAAGGCGCCGGTGAATTGACCAATGAAGTGACCTTGCCGGAAGCTGATGTCATGCGATTTGTCGATACAAACAAATCCTTCTTTGGCAAAGATGAAACCTTGGCCAAGGGGGATCGCTTGCCGTGGGTCTGTGCGTATTTGGAAATTGAACCAGACGGCATCACCGATGGTCATGGCGGTGAAGCGGTGCTGATGGATGGCAAGGTGGTGGGGTCAACGGCATCGGTGGCTTATGGGCATAGTGTCGGCAAAATTCTAGCCTTTGCTTATCTCAAGCCTCACGCCGCCCAAGATGGTATGGCGTTGGAGGTGGTGATCGCCGGCAAAAAAAGACCAGCTCAAGTGCTTAGCAAAGCGGTTTATGATCCGGAAAGCCTCTTGCCGCGCACCGACGCAACCATGACTGAAGAGGGGATGACAGCATGACAGAAAAACAAACCATGCGCGCTATGGTGACCATGGGGCATGGCGGGCTTGATCAATTGGTCTTTCATGACAATTGGCCTCGACCAGAACCAGCGGCTGGCGAGGTGTTGGTCAAGGTTGGCGCTTGCGGGCTTAACAACACCGATGTCAACACCCGCTCAGGCTGGTATTCGAAAACCGTGCAAGATGCCACCACCGGCGACGGCTATGACAATGTTGGCAGTGAAGACCCTTCATGGGGAGGGGCGCCGATCATCTTTCCCCGAATTCAAGGCGCAGATGTCTGTGGCGAGATTGTTGCGGTTGGCGATGGCGTCAGCGAAGCGCGGATCGGAGAGCGGATCATCACCGACAATTGGTTGCGGGATGAACAAGACTTAATCAATAAAAATAAAACCGGCTATTTTGGCTCTGAACGTGATGGCGGCTTTGCGGAATACACGACGCTGCCGAACCGCAACGCGATTGCTATTCAATCGGATTTGAGCGACGCGGAATTGGCGACTTTTTCCTGTTCGTATTCCACCGCGGAAGGGATGCTGACCCGCGCTCAAGTGACCAAAGATGATACTGTTTTGGTGACAGGCGCATCAGGCGGCGTTGGCG
>CAYNQW010000124.1:0-5828 GCA_964399415.1 uncultured Hyphomicrobiales bacterium | reverse complement strand
GAGACCACGCTTGAGATCCCAGCATAAGCATCAGCAATTGAGGTATACCCGATAGCCTGAAACTGTGAAATTTTATCCGCCGGAATCCAGCCATATTGTGAATCTGTCGCTTGCGGGTTTGTGAGGTACTCAGTGTATTCCCAGTCGGAATAGTAGTGGGCCTCCTCAACGGTATTTCCTTGCCAATCGGTATAGCTCCACGATGACTTCTGCATTAATAGCGCGACATCTGTATCGTCGTCGATACCCCAGAAAACATCATCCGAATCATCGCCTACGGTGTTAGCGCCCGCGGTCTGGTAGACCGTTAGGTTTGCCTCAGTCCAGCCATAGATCTGGTTAGCTTCAGCGCTCACCTCCATCAACTGAAACTCTAAAGTCCCACCGTCTGTTCCGTAGTAGGAACCTTCTGGTAGCCATCCCCAGTCACCTTGCTGGGTGTACCCAAACGCGAGTCGTTCGACACCGATTAAGACATCGACACCCTCACCGCCTTGGTCACCCGCCAGCGAGTCAATCACAATATCGGCTGAGTGGTAACCGGTAGCGTCGTGGTTGGCAGCCTCAGTGATACTCGACAGCGCAGTTTGTAGCTCCACGCCACGCGCACTGATTTCAAGATCTGAATCAGAGGTGAACAGTGCGACTTTGCCGTTAGCTGCTTTTGTGACCTGACCGTTAGTATCAAGCTCAACAAAGACATCTCGGATCAGCTTGTAACGCTCTGCCGGCCCAGTGAAGAACGCGGTATCCATGTCATCGCCCCAAGAACTGGAGGACTCGTTAGTACCACCGATGAAGACATCGTTACCCTTACCTAGAAGAACCCGGTCAGCCCCGGCGCCACCCCAGACAATGTCGTTACCCGCCTCAGCGAATATTTGATCATTTGACTGACTCGAACGTCTTGAATAACCAATCGTATCGTCGAGCAGTGTCCCGAAGTAATCACCATTTAGGACCGTCGTCACCAGATGGCCCCACTCGTTTGCACCAGTGGCACCAATACCAACGTACGTGCCCCACTCCTCCCAAGAATTTCCTCGGAAGTCGACCTTCAGCCGCTCAAATCCGTCCTCGAAGTTAATCTCTTCAACGTTCAGTAGATAGTCAGTACCATCACCGCCCGCAGCATCAGGCAGCTGGTCTGCTACCCGAATTACAGCCGTGTAATCACCTCGCTCATCAGACGACAAGCCGGCATAACCGGCTGCGTCTACGAAAGTGTAATCGCCAGCCGCAGTCAGTGCTGGACGACCACCAGCCGCCTCCATCTCGATATAACCAGTCGTTATCTCATAACGAATCGCGGCACCATCGTATTCGACACGGTCCAGACCGGCCGAACCGTAATCCATACCCGTGCTTTCTGCTGAGCCTTTTGGTGGTGCATACGATGCGGCTGTGCCGCCACCGGTCAATACCATCCCAGACGCATCAAGAGCGTTTACCTCAAAGTATGTGACCTCTTTACCACTCTCGAGCTTGTTCTGCCATTGGGCCTCGACCGCGTAGGTCTTCGATCCAATGGTGTACACATCAAACACACCATCCTTGAACGAGTTGGGGTTAAAGATTTGTTGACGCGACGCTTCTAAGGTAGAAGTGGAATCCGAATAAAGCGCTACCAAGAAATCTTGCTCAGAGCCACCATCAACGAAATCGTCTCCCCGACCTGGCCTGACAACATCAGTCCCCTGGCCAGCAAGGATGATGTCGTTTCCAGCACCGCCCTCGATAAAACTGTCATGAACCCGAACCGCTGTTTGGTTACCTTGCGAAGAGCCAGCCTGTGTTTGTCCGACAAAGTCTTCGTAGACGGTCTTCCAAACGCCTGCACCTGCATCAGCGACCTCACCCCAGAGCCACTCACCTTCGGTATCGTAGGCCGCAAACACATCGTCTGAGGAGTCGTTGTTCGTATCCACGCCACTGACTTGATAGATCGCAAAATTACCGTCGACAGTAAATGATTCTGTCTGACCGCTTGAGTTCTTAAACTCCTCGGTCAGAGTGGTGACCGTAGCGACCGGTGTATCGCCATCCGTAGGCTGCCATCCCCAATCGAAACCACCCTCGGACCCGTCATCGTGACCCAGGAACTGGTCCTGATCGAAGCTGATCTGCCAGCCACTGGAAACCTGAACTACACGGTCGAAGACGCCGTAGCCGTCCCAAGCAACATACACATCATCCGACGGATCAGCCGTTGTACCAGCATCGCTCTGCAGGTAGATATCAAAAACACCTGCCTCATACCCGTCGTCGTATGTAACCGCCACCTGGGTCGCGACAGCGGTGTCGTTTGTGCCCGGCTGCCATCCGTAAACATCTCCGGCGCCCACCGCTGGTGCGTTGTCTGGGTCGTAGTTGTCGCCAAAGTCTTCAACATACACACCACCCTCGTTCTTTACCTGGATCACGAAGAAATCAAACTCGTCGTCCGGATTCTGCCAGAACCCGACCAGCATGTTATCTGATGGGTCACTGTCATTTGAACCAGCCAAGGAACCGTCGGCGTTCAACTCGTAGATATCGAACGCGACCGGAACATCTCCGCCAGTCGCCACATCATACCGTTGGAAAATTTGAGGGGTTTGCCCGCTGGGTGCTGGTAACTGCACCTGTTGCCCGGTGGCAGTTGCGGTATCGTCAGCACCCGGACGCCATGACCAAATATCAAACCCACCAAACCCGGGGGACCCAGCCGCAGGCTCATCAAAGAAATTGGCGCCCATATTCTCGCCAGTATTAAAGTCTTGGAATCCGGCAAAACCGCCAGCGTCTGTCGAAAGCTTGCCTTTCCTCAGGTCGATCACATCGGCAAACTGTGTTCCATGCGCACGCACTTCGCCTGCGCCGTTCATTCCACCGTATGCATCAACGTTGACTTCGACCTGAAAATCGACCGCCTCACCCTCCTCGCCCGGAGCGAACCCAAAGAACGCCTGCTCGATATCAAAGAGTAGGTCGGTACCCGTCCCACCGTAACTGTCCGGCAACGTATCTGTGACCTGGAAGAAGGTCTCACCTTCCTCTAACACTTTAACTTTCTGAGTGGTTCCAGCCTTGAACACTTCACCAATCGTATCTTCACCTTTGGTCTCAACCTTAATCACGAAGATCGCATTGTCCGCGTCATCGCTGATCGTCATCGGCTTACCAATAAATGTTTTCTTTTCAACAACGTAGCGCTCGATCGCGCCCGCATATTCAGCCGTGTCGTTGTTGTAAAACATATCCCAAGAGTTCTGGGTACTCGAACCGTTGGCGCCACCATCAAGGATGTCGTTACCCGCGCCACCAATCAGTCGGTCGCCGCCAGCCCCGGACATCAGAACGTCGTCGCCCTCATAGCCCCACATCTCATCACGCTGGTCTCCGGTGATGTTGAATGATTCGGCGTTCCAGCGAATGACATCATTCGAGAAAGTACCTTCCCAGCGTACCTCGTCGGGCATCCAACCTTGCTGTGCCGTAACGGCCAAGTTCAGATCGGCGTCATTGAAACGAAGCTTTTCTACGTTGACCAAGACGTCGACGCCGGTCCCCTTCGTGTTAACTACCGCATTACCGTTACTATCAAGCGAACCATCAATGACTACTGTGTATGTACTTGAGGAATCAAGCGACGGAACTGCGGAATTGAAGCTGTAGCTGGTGTTCGACAGAACGGTAAGCAGCTCGGCGTCATCGCCGTCATACTGATTAATGACGAATCTATCGCGGTCACCATAATATTCGACCGTGTCGAACGACGGCTGCTCATGATGATGATCTTCACCGCCGTCATTCATATTATAGTCATTATAGTTTTGGCTCGGATCCGGTGCGGTATTACCCATCCCATCAAAGAAGTCATCACCCCGGCCTAGGTTGACGGTATCACCACCATCGCCACCAAGTACGTAATCGTTTCCTTTGCCGGCCCGGACAAACACACCACTATCCAAACCCTGCGCATCTAGATCGATCACATCACTAAAGCTAGTTCCCTCTACAAATCCCTGATCGTAGAAAACACCGAGCCTGACATCTTGATCTTTGAAGTAAATCGTATCGATGTTGGTAAACACGTCGATACCCTCTTTACCGGCCGTCTTGTCTTGGATGACGTAGTAGGTACCAGAGCTCCCAACCAATGAGTCGATGGTTGTTGTGTCGAAATCGTTGGCGGTCAAAAACGCCATCAGATCAGCGCGATCATTGTCGACCGAATTGTCATCTGCCACAGACACATCATAAGCACCGAGACCAGCGACAAGGCTATAAGTCGCTGGTGCCACTGACATACTGCCACCCATTCCTGAGTGTGCCGTGCAGTAATACACCAACCCCTCGGGCGCATCATCTGGAACGACAAACGTGACTTTTCCGTCGGTTCCCTGAGTTCCGGTAGTCGTCCAGCCATTGGTATACGCCGATCCTTCAGCGGTCCCAATCGCGAATGGATGGGTCGCCGTGGAGGAATCAGACAGATCAAAAACATAGGTCTTTCCAGCCGTTAACGAAAGACTGCCGTTCTGGACGCCATTTACCGTGTAAACATTTCCACCGCTGTCACCGGCGACAACCTTAACAACAACATTTACAACCGCCGGTGAGAAAAGCACACCATCTGAAATGGCGTCTATACTGGCCTTGTAACGACTCGACGGGGCGTCGATCTCAAGAGTATTCATGTTCCGCCAGGGATCGCTCACAGACGAGCCTTGCCCGGCGCCATCAACAAAATCATTGCCTTTGCCGGGACGAATCAGATCACCGCCAGCCGTGCTATCGCTAATAACGGACGCGTTTGCGACACTATAGTCGCCAATCAGAATGTCGTTTCCGCCACGACCCTCGATCACATTGGTCCCAGCGATACCATAGACGACATCGGCAAACTCGGTACCACCATAAAAAGATTCCGTAATCTGAGACCCGTCCCAGTTCATGAAGGTAAAGGTATCTTCTGTCACCTTGAGGCGGATCTCACCGCCCTGCTCGAAACGGATCATCTCGATATTCGTCAGGGTATCCGTACCATCATTGAATTCGTCTGTGTTCGAGCTATGAACAACTTCGATAGATCCGTCCGACTGCTCGGTAATAGTGTAGTCATCTTCAGAACCTCGGAACATTGCGACGTCCATGTTCCGCCAGCTATCTTGGCTCACGCCATCGGCGCCTCCGTCGATGGTGTCGTTGCCAGACCCACCTTGGATTTCGTCGCCACCAACACCGCCAGACAGCGTATCGTTCCCTTCACCACCATAAATCACGTCGTCGCCGTAGCCGCCAG
Source organism: uncultured Hyphomicrobiales bacterium (assembly GCA_964399415.1). Taxonomy (GTDB): domain Bacteria; phylum Pseudomonadota; class Alphaproteobacteria; order Puniceispirillales; family UBA1172; genus JAGWAQ01. The sequence goes on along the minus strand of CAYNQW010000124.1, from coordinate 541 downwards.
TTACGAAGTCGTCGCCGCCAAGCGCATCAATGAACTGACCCTGAGTCGCCGAGGCATCACCAACCGGGGCCTCAGCCGTACCGTCAGCGTTGTCACTCAAACCGGTTACTTCGGCGGAGCCTCCAAGATCGGCCAAATCATCTGTCCCATAAAAAGCCTCGAACGTTTCCTTGATACCTGCGCCAGCTGCGGCCGCTACGTTAGCCGTGACGGTGAGTTCATTATCAGTAATCGCATGGAATGTATCTCCCGAAGCCGTCTCCAGTCGATACAGAGAAAATGTCATCCCCGGAGGTGCTTGTTCCTTGATGATCTGTTCAAACTCGGTCCCCCTTAGTGCGACCTTCTCCCAGCTCGTTCCAGGCTCTTCTGCGATCAGTTCTAGCGCACCCGACCCAGCATCAGTCTCGGAACTCGCAACGAATGCCATGGCAACGCCACCGCCGGCATCAAACCCAAACTCATCAATCGCCGCCTCAGAAAAAGCCAACGTCATCGTACTACCAGCGGTTCCGGTGATTATCACGATTCCACCGGCGGT
>CAYNQW010000123.1:0-5859 GCA_964399415.1 uncultured Hyphomicrobiales bacterium | reverse complement strand
ATGCCGATTGACCCAACCCGTTCAGAGCCGGCGCGTCAGACCCAAAGGCAGCAAAATAGTCTGTGGCAAAAGTCACCGAAGCATCGGTCTGGATGGAAGAGAAATACCCAGAGGACGAATAAAGCCTATTTGAATTATCGGCCCCAATGCCAGCAAGCGTATTTTCTTCTATGAGTGTGCCAAGGCGGATCGCCTGCTTATCCAGACCAAAGCCCGCGAAACTGATGTTGAACCCCACGGAGCCGCCGCCCACCAGAGTGACCAGCACGGCATCGGCGCCGCTTGCTTTAATGCGCTGAAGTGATGAGTCAAATTCATTTACGGTGAGTGGTACGTATTCTTCGCCCACCACTTCACCACCAGCTTTGGCTATGTAGCCTTTTGCCAGCGCGTTTGTGTCACGCGGCCAGTTGTAGTCATGACCGATAAGGTACCATTTGGACACGCCTTCTTTTTCAGCAAGAAAGGGAATAACGGGTTCAAGTTGCTGGCTGGGCGTTTCACCGGTGATGTAGAGCCCGTCAGCACAGGAATTGCCTTCATAAACCGGTGTATAAACATAAGGCACTTGGCCGTTAAAGCGACCAATCAAGGCTTCGCGCACTGCGGAGTCATGCATGCCGACGAAAGCCTCTGCACCCTGCCCTTTCCAGAGGCGAAGCGCAGCTTGGGCCGCTTCGGCAGGGGGAACACCGACGTCCGCAAAAATCAATTCGATCTGCTCCCCGTTGATGCCTCCACTTGCATTTATATGATCTGCCGCCAGCATTGCAGAGTTACGAGTGGATGGTCCGAACAATCCCGCGGGTCCTGAATCAGGAACCAGAACGCCAATTTTCGTATCGGCGGAAGCAGATACAGCTCCGAGAGTTATGGCAATTGCCGTGTTTGAAAGAAGACTTAGAGTTTTTTTAAACATAATGGTTCTCCGTTTGTTGGTTTGATTGGCTTCTATTGCGCCATCGCTTTTTCTGCGGCTCCTGCTAAGGCCAGCAGAGACAGGTCTTTGCCAGGCAAGGCATCGAATTCGATGCCAACTGGAAGACCAGAATTAATTGAGCAGGGCAGTGAAATTCCGGGGGCTCCAATATTGGAACCCAAGTCAGTATTTCGGATGTATGTGGGAAAGGTTGGAACCTGTTCACCGTTCAGATCAACGGTTTCGTCATCACCGATGGGGCGGGCGGTGAGTGGTGTCGTTGGAAAAACGATGGCATCAAGTCCGTGATCTTCAAATGCGCGACCATAAATCTGGCGCATTTCGGGGCGGTGATGGTCCATTGCCGCTCTGTAGGCGGCCTCCGGCATCGCATCCTCACCGAGTTGGCTGCCGATGGCACCCGCAACATCGGGTGAACCAATTCCCGCTATAAGCGCCTCAAACGTAATGTCGGGGGCATGTTCTGCAAGATAGGCTGGGAGGTCACGCATAACCTCGTAAAAGACAACCGGAAAACTAAAGGCTTCATTGTGGGCCCAGATGGGCTCCAGGCTTATCTCGACAAGTTTTGCTCCTTGAGATGATAGGTTTGTAAGCTGTGCCTCAATCGCCTGAGCCACAAGCGGATCAAGATTATCAAAGAACACCTGTCTTGGAACACCGATCGTGAAATCAGAAATATTGGAACTGGAACTATGCGAGGCATCGCCGCTTAACACCTTATCAAAAAGAACAATATCACGCACGCTGCGTGCCAGCGGGCCAACAGTGTCACGGGTATGGGAAATTGGAACTATACCTTTACCATCATATCGTCCAGTTGTCGGGCGAAAGCCGACTATTCCACAAAGTGCCGCTGGAATGCGACATGACCCGCCGGTATCGGTTCCTAGGCCTGCTGGGAATATGCCTGCCGCAATGGCCGCAGCAGTTCCCCCAGACGACCCGCCCGGTATCATGTCAGGATTGTTTGGATTTCTGACAGGACCTGTAACAGCATTGGTGGAGGTTATTCCAAAAGCCAATTCGTGCATGCCAGCTTTGGCACCGATAAAACCACCCGCATTTGTGATGTTTTCAACAACGCCTGCGTTGTTTGCCGGCGTCTGTTCCAGTAAGGCTTGTGTTCCCCCTGATGTTGGATAATTGGTGGTGTTGATGTTATCCTTAGCCACCACAGGAAGGCCTGATAACAAAGCGTTTGGGTGCTCCCGAAAGGAATTGTCTGCAGTCCGCACGAGATACTCTGGGTCAAAACTCTGTAAAGCATTCAGGTCTGAAAATTCATGAGCCCTCTGGGCAACAGACTCTGCATAAGCAGATGGTGATATTGATCCATCTCTAAATTTTTCTAAAACAGCAGTTGCGTCTAAATGATTTAATTCCAGCGACATTCTTACCTCCGATATGGATGGGTAAGACAATAAGTTTAAGCTGGATTAGATTCCTATCATCACAAATGATGATTTTTTTCCGCCAAGTATTGGGCTAACTGCGTGCGTCGGTTTAAACCCGATTTTCTGAAAATCGCAGCGATATGGCTGCGCAGTGTCGGCTTAGAGACACGAATCTTTTCACAAATCTCATCGTCAGTCAGGCCCAGCACAAGAAGATCCGCGACCTCGGCTTCTCTTGCGGTGAGCCCCAAATCTTGTGAGATTTGGACAAACCGCAGAGATGGTGGTTGATCGTTTGCACTTCGTGCGCGGATCAACGCATTGACCAGACTGGGGCCAATAGCGTCAACTATCTCGGCTTCACGCGACGTGAAGTCGTCCCTGTTGGCACCGCGCCAAATTCGAAAGTCACCGATGTTATCCCCCCGATCATACGCAAAGAAGTTCATCCCGTAACACAAACCATCCTGCTTTAAGAAATCGTTGAAAAATTCTGTTTTCACGAGCCTATCATGCCGCATCACTTCACTGACAGGTGTTGCTTTTCTTCGGTTTTGAAGTGTTGGGGTGATTGGATCATGGAACTGGAAATAATTTTCGTATTGACGAAGGTTGTCATCGCTCATGTTGATCTGGACGCAGGAGACAAATTTTTGGCTGGTTTCGTCCCACACATAGGAGGCAAAGTAATCCGCCTTCAATAATTCCAGCATTTTCTGACCAACGCGTTTTCGCACCTCAGAGTGGTCAAACTCACCACTAAGGTCCCGCATGATCGAAAAGATCAGGCTGGTTTCTTGTTCAGTTAGGTTCATTGCGATTTCCTTTTGGGGAATCTTTGAGTCGTGCCAGCTTAACGCGGAATCGCCCTTTGATGAAATCCAAACTCATAAATGCTCCGCGCTGTTGCATTCTGAAAAGCGTTCAGTTTTCCGGCAGTTTACAAAAAACAGCGATATTTACATTTTCCGAACCAGCGGCAAAAGCTATATTTGTTTGCAAAGCAGAATTTTAAGCCTGATGCTGTGAACCACCATAAGGGTTGGAAAGAAGGTCTGTCAGGCCGGATGCTTTGGTTTGTTTTTCTTTAGTCTGGTACAACAATAGGCGCTGGTTGCGCTCCGTCGAAATATCTTTGATAAGCCTGCTGGTATCCGTTTTCGAGGTGTTTGGTGAATAACTTCGTATTAAACAATGGCATTGTACTGCGGTTGATGGATAGTTTTTGATTAATTGTCTTAAGCTGCTCAGGATTTTGGGCCAGTTCTAATGCGAGGGTCTCATAGTCCAGCTCGCTTAAGGTGCACAATTCAGGAAGACCGATTGATTTCAAAAGGCTGCTTGCCATTCTTGCCGTATAGCTTTTACCTTGCTTCGTTAAAACGGGCAGTCCGGCCCAAAGCGCATGACTTGCCGTGGCGCCGGCGTTATAATTAAATGTATCAAGGTATAAGTCTGCTTGTCGAAATTGTGCCAGATATTTATCGTGGGTGACATTTTCTGCAAATATCAGACGTTCTGCATCAACACCACGGGAGAAGGCTTCTTTCAGTAAATTGGCCTCAGCCCATTGATTGCTTTTGAGCAACCACAATACGCTTCCGTCTACGTTACGAAGGAGCCGCATCCAGATATCGAATTCGCGCGCCGTAATTTTATAAGTGCTGTTGAGGGCACAAAATACAAAACCCTTTTCAGGAAGTCCCAAGCTGGCGCGAGAGGGCGTTTCCGGTGCAATTCTCAGTTGATCATTCTGCGCCTGATAATGGTGCGGCAAATATATTGGTTTTTCCGAATAATATTGCTGATACTCCTCAGGGATTAAATTATGATCGGCGATAATATAATCCATGAAATTGGCGCCCATGCTGCCGGGGTAGCCCAAGTAATTGATTTGTATTGGAGCCAGCCCATAAGAAAAAACGCCACTTCGGGAATTTTGCGTATAGCCAGTTAAATCAATGGCGATATCTATTTTATCTTCATGGGATATTTTTGCGATTTCAGCGTCATTCAGGGTATGCACATCTCTGAACGTGTCAACAGATTTTGCGAGCCGTTCTCCCATTGTTTGCATTTCTGGTTCGCACAAAGAATAGCCAAACACCTCAAATTGCTCTCGGTTGTGGCTTTCAACGACGTTAGAAATCAAATAGGTGACTGGGTGGTCTTTGAAATCAGACGAGAAATACCCGATGCGCAGTCGTTGCGGTTTTTGGTCGGGCTTTTTCGGGAGAGCAAATGTTTTTTGAGGGAACATTTCTCTTGTGTAGACCACTGATCTTGCGTGATGGCGTTCAGGACTATCTTCAAGTGAGAGAAGACTGAAGGGTTGGATACACTTTTGAGTGACACCAAGTTTTTCCACCCCATAGTCATCTTCTGCGATGGATTGCCAGTCACAAATTTGAGCCAGTAGATGCAACTTTTGTGACCGCGCCATAGCGAAGTCGGGTTTGATGGAAAGCGCTTTGTTGCAAGCCTTTATCGCCTCGTCGAGCTTGTCCTGTTTAAGCAGCGCCGCGCCAAGATTGTTATACGCCTCAGCATAGGGATGAATTGAGATGGCTTTGTTAAAGGCTTCTATTGCGAGTCCCAATTGGTCTAGTTGCATGCGAGCTGCACCGATATTGACGTAGACTTGGGCGTAATCAGGCTTGAGCAAAAGGGCTTTGTCATAGACCTTTAACGCCTCTTCTAGTTTGCCTTGGTCCTTGAGAACATTTCCCATGTTGTTATACGCATCGGCGTCATCAGGTCTGATAGAAAGCGCTTGCTTGCACGCCTTCACAGCATCGTCCAGAAACCCTTGTGATTTTAGCGCAATACTCAAATTAATATATGCGTCAGCATAGTCAGGCGCCATGGAAAGCGCTTTTTTATATGCCAAGATGGCGTCGTCCAATTTGCCCTGTTCGCTCAGAGCAACACCCATGTTGTTATGGGCGTCAATATAAGAGGGTTCAAGAGAGATCGTTTTTTGATAGAATTCTATTGCCTCATCCAATTTGCCTTGTTCTTTCAGAGAGTTGGCCATGTAGATGTAGACTTCAGGATCATCGGGTTGGAGGGACAGCGCTTTGTTATATGCTGAGATGGCCTCCGCAAACCTGTCGTGCTCATGCAGCATAGAACCCAGATTGAGATAGGCTTCAAAATAGTCAGGATTTAGGGAGAGGGCCATGTTAAACGCCTCTATTGCCTCTTGCACTCTTCCGTTGGTTTTATGTGCATTTCCCAGATTGTAATATGTTTCAAAAGAATCCGGTTTGATCTCAATTGCGCGCTGATATGCGTCGATTGCTTCATCAAGCTTGCCTTGGCCTTCAAGGGAAACGCCAAGGTTTCTAAATCCGTCTTCGAAAAAAGGGTTTAGTTCAGTGACCGTTCGAAACGCCTTTTCAGCATCGCTGAGTTCACCCAAACGAATATTGACCGTTCCCTGAATGTGCCAAAAAATAAATGCAGTGGGATATTGCTGCACCAGCGTTTTCGTTTTCTTCAGCACCCTGAAAAAATCGC
>CAYNQW010000122.1:0-5860 GCA_964399415.1 uncultured Hyphomicrobiales bacterium | reverse complement strand
TATGAGTTCAGTGTGTATCACTTGCTGGCGGTGGATGATCCCCTGACTCCGTTTCCACGCACGATGCAGCAATTGGGGGTGACGTGATGATGTTATCGGACCTAGCGACGGTGATTCGGTCGAAGAATGCGGGCCCGTTTGAGCTGACGTTTGACGTATTGTTTGCCACTCAAGATGATTTCATGCGCGTCGTTCGTTCTGAGATTTTGTCCGCTAAAGCGTTTGCAGAACTGTTTCGCATTCCGATAAGCGACGTAATTTCGGTCGTCGAGTTCGAGCCCGCGCTTGCAGTCAAAATCACGATTAAGCGTTCTCGATCATCAGGTGCGTTTGGGGAAATGGACGTCTACGGTGCTCAACAGCATGCGCCGCTCCTTCAGGTAGAGGTCCCCTAACTTCCTGAGTGCTGGTTGATAAAATCGATGGTTCTCCGAATAGCGAGGTTTGACGACTTGTCACCGTATGTTGGTCTGTGATGGTTTGCGAACGCGTGTCCGCCCTCGTAGAGATGAATTTCGGCTGACAGAAACGTCTCACCTATTTTTTTGACCAGTTCTGGGGGCGTGAGAGGGTCGGTCTTTCCATAGTGTAACAACGCCGGACCTAGCAACTCAGCCTCGAGGTAATCGGCCAGTTTGGTGCCATAGAATAGCATTATTCCGCTTGTCAAAAACCGCTGGACGGTGCGGAATGCGACGCCGCCACCCCAGCAGAAACCGATGACAAAGATTGGCAGGGGAGACCTACCTGCGCACTTGATACTCGCTTCTACGTCGCAGAGCGTCTCGTCGAGGCCCAGCGAGTTCATAATGGATCGACCGGTGTCGGCGTCTGATAAAGGCACAACGGTGTCTGGCTGGTGACGGGCGAACAACTGAGGAATGGTCACAGACAGATTCTCGTTGACCAGGACTGAGGCAAACTCCCTCAGTTGATCGGTGACTCCAAAGATTTCCTTAGAGAATCACGGCGTGGCCCCTGGAGTTCGTCGCGGTCGATGCCTAGCACGCGAACTCGTGCCCGTCAGCCGATGTCAGTCGGACAGAGCTTGTCTCCATTGATTATCCCCACGGGCAACCTCCCTCGAGGCTACCCGTTACCTGAAGAGTTGACTACTTGGCGACGGTTATTCCAGCGTCCTTGTAGTATTTGAGAGCACCTGGGTGGTAAGGCATGTCGTTCGCGGGCGCCATCGTGTCCTTGTTGGCGCCACGGAAGAGTCCGAGTGACTTAACCAACGCATCCTTATTCTCTGCGACCGACTTCACTGTCTTGTAAACCAGGTCATCGCTAACGTTTGCGTTAGTCATCATGACCCAAGGGATCTGCATCAATGTGGCTCCTGAGCCAGCCAGGCCATTGATTTTTTCGTTCTGCTTAAACGGCTTGAGCACGCCCGCAGGGAGAAACTTTTTGAACGCGGCGTTTCCGTCAGTGTCACCGTTGAGCGACACGTAGCAGAGTCCACCGCGGTCCTTCAGCTTGACGGCGGCCTTCTTCCCGGCTCCGTTGTTCAGTGACACGAGAGCCAGATCGACTAGCCCGTCGCCGAGTGCCTTGATTCCGTCGACAAAGCTCGCGACCGGGACCTGCTGGAAGTCTTCATAGGTAAGTCCTCCGCTGGCCAATCCTCCGGCGATGTAGTACGGAATAATCGTTGACGATTTGTACTCTGCTGCTATTTTGAGGTCCCTCGACTTCGCTTTGACGTCGGCGATTGTCTTGAGGCCTAGGTCACAGGGCGCCATGATCCCGGTTGATAGCGGGAACATCACTCCGACTAACCTCATGTTTGGGTGCTTGCGGTCATAGTTTCCGGTGCCGGTGAACGCGTATCCTGCTTCGACACCGTTTGAGAAACCAAAATCGACCTCACCGGAGTCGATAAGTGGGAGATAACCAACCAGTGGCTGTGTGCGGGCTGTGATGCCGTTATCATTCAAAACCTTGGCGACGGCCTGCCCGGACGTGAAAGCTAGAGAGCCCTGAGCCCCGGTCGCGACAGATACGACCTCGGCGGACGTAGACATTGACAGAGCGGTGAATGCTAAACCCGCGCAGATGGCGTGGAGTTGTTTTGGTGTTTTCATGTGTTTCCTTCCTGATTGGATTGTTGTTATTAGTCTAATCTTGTACTCATAAACTTTTTCGAAAGCAAGATCACGACGATGAGCCCGGACGTGATCAGATGGCTGGGAAGCCCAACGTCACCGACAAATATTGACGGAAGCGTGAGCAGGCCGAGAGATATCAGTATCGCGCGCTCGTAGAGCTTCATCGGTGCCTGCCAGAAGCCGGTGATCGCAATCGTGATCGCTACGATCCCGACGATGGAAAAGACCATCGCCTCGACAATATTTTGGATGTCGCCCTCCATCGCCAGCCCAGATGACTGGACAAATATAAAGGGGAGCATAAACGCGGCCCACCCCACCCGTAGCGAAGCGAGGCTGGTCTTCAGGGGGTCTGTTTTTGCGAGCATGGCTGCCGTGAATGATGCTAGGGCGACCGGCGGTGTGATCATCGACATCATCCCGAAGTAGAGGATAAAGAGGTGGGCCGAGATCGGTGATATACCCGACTCTACAAGTGCCGGCGCGACCAGGGTGGCGAGCAATACGTAGACACCAGACGTCGGCATGCCCATCCCGAGGACGATACACACCAGTGCAGAGATGAGTAGCAGCAAAACAAGCTGTGACTCGACCAGGTTGACCAGGAAGAGCGTCAACGCAAAACCTAGCCCCGTGATGTTTAAGATCCCAATAATAAAGCCTGACGCGGCGACGATAAGTATCAGGTCGACGACCGAGGTTCCGGTCTCAACGAGAACCCCATAAAAACCCTTCAGTGACAGTCTGTTTGTCCTGTATGGACGCAGTGCCCCGATCACACATATTGATGCCGCAGACACGATCGCCGAGTCCTCAGGGTCGAGATTCCAGAAGAACAGGCTTCCAATCAATAAACCGATCGGGATCAGAAAATGCCAGCCCTCCTTAAGGATCTCACTCACGGTCTCTGATTGATCTGTTTCTGCTCCACGGATGTTGTCGCGCGCGGCGATCAAATCGATCTGGGTGAAAACGCTGACGTAGTAGAGCGCGGCTGGAAGCAGCGCCGCGGCCACGACCGTCATGTACGGGATCTCGAGGAATTCCGCCATCAAAAACGCGGCCGCGCCCATGATCGGTGGCGTGAGCTGTCCTCCAGTCGACGCGACGGCCTCGATGGCGGCCGCGTCTTTAGCGGTGTAGCCGGACTTTGTCATGAGAGGGATTGTGATGACCCCTGTAGACACAACGTTGGATACGGCGCTTCCTGAGATAGATCCAAACATCGCGGAGCCCATGACCGCGATCTTGGCGCTCCCCCCCCGAGAGTTTCCTGCCCACGCCATCGCCAGGTCGGTGAGGAATAGACCGCCACCGGCCGCGAATAAAAGACGCCCAAAGAAAACAAAGAGAATCACAACCGTTGTGGCGATCACCAGTGGCGAACTGAATACCGCGTTCCCATCGAAACCGATATAGTCGATCAGGCGGTTGATAGGTACGGATCGCCCGATCAGCTCGCCGGGCACTTTCTCTGCGACGAGAGCGTATCCGATAAAGACAAGGACGATCGCGAACAGTGTGACACCGATACGCCGACGGATTCCTTCGAGAACACACAGAACGACCACGGTACCAATGACAGTGATTTGAATCGGCCGGTAAGACTGCTCGGTCAGCAGCCATTCAAAGTTCGAGGTCATGTAGCCGAACGTCAACAAAATTCCTACGCAGCTGACCAACCAGAGCGGTCTTAGGAGACTCTTACCCTGAGCGAGCGACAGGAATGTTATGAGGAGTGCTAGCCCGAGCTGGACCGACATATATTGCTGGGTGAGGACCGCGAAACCGAGGCGTGTTGGAATCTCTAGGTTCCAGATGACACACAGGGCCGTCATCACGGTTGCCGCGTACGCAATTATTCTGGTTGTGATGTTCTCGACTTCCATGACGACTTAAATATCCAGTACGAGCTTTAATCCTATAACGCAGAGTACCGTCAGCACCAACTTTTCGAACGCAGATTGCGATAAATACTTCCCCAAGATCTGTCCGAGGTACATCCCTCCAAACAGTGGGATCAGCCCGACCGATGAAAGTGCGATGATCGGGTAATCAGCCAGCCCCTCGTGTAAATAAAATATGACCTGGCACGACCCGATCACGCCGAAGAATATACTCACCTGGAATATGAACTGTGGACGCTCGAGTCTCTGGGCGGACAGGTAGGTCAGGGAGATTGGCGCCGAGATACCGACGAGCCCACCCAGGAACCCACTTCCAAACCCCACGGGGATCGCCAGTCTCTTAGCCAAAGTGGTGGTGAGGGTGAGCGGTGACCTAACGACCCTCGACCCCAAATAAAGAAGCAGCATCCCGCCTAGGATTTGCGGTACCAAGCTCGATGTTTGAAGGTCAACCAACATGACGGCCCCAAGCCAGACGCCTGGAACTAGCCCGGCGACTAACATGATTGTGTGACTGGACTCTAGCCGGTGCTGCCTAAACTGCCATAGCTGGACAATGTTTGGGATGATCGTCGGCAGAGCTACAAGCGAGAGCGCGGTCACGACGTCCGTCACGGCCGTGACCACCGGGATGATTATGAAGGGGATACCGAGGCCAAGGATTCCTTTCACCAACCCGGCCACAAAGAACGCGAGGCCGATGAGGACGACTTCAACCCAAGATAGCCCAGTAAATATCATTGCCTCCATCAGGCTGATCGACCTAGCTGTAGAGACTCTCCATCTGTTTCCTCACGGAGACGGCCTGGGTGGTCAGGTCAATATCGACATCTGCCCACGAGATTGATTGGTCTTTTCTGACGTTATTATTCAGCTTCACGCGATGCGCGAGCCCAATCGGCAGACCACCAAGAGCGAGAGACTTGCTTGCTGGCATGAGTTTTCCGTAGACAGTAAACCCACCCTCGCCATCGAGCATCTCGCCTGCCTTTAGGTCGCGCTTTGCGGTGGCAACGACGTCACTGTTGAATTCGAGGGTCGAGCCGGTCGGCTTGTTCATTAGGGCCGCCGAGAGGATCGAAATATTCAGCTCGAGGCCAATCAGGTGAAAGGGTTTGTACATCGCCGAGTAGCGACCTGTCGAGTCGGTGTTCATCCCGTACTGTTTAAAGCAAGACGAGGCGTAGTCGTTAGGTGCCTCGATTACGACGTACACGCCCCAACGCAGGTCTCTGTAGACGGGACGGCCGTCACGTTCGACTGAGGTTACGACCTCGACCATTCCGCTGTCATCAAGCTGCCCGCCGACGGAGCGTGGGCGGAGTATGTGCGCCAGGTCATCCATCCCGGCGGGAGGGAAATAGAGCCCGTCTTCTGGGGCCTTCAGGCCTGTGCCGTTTGATATAGCCGCCATTTCTAGCGCCGATTTCGTACCGTCGAGGAAGCTGTTGAACATCTGGCTGTTCATGCCTGCCTGTGCGGCCTGCTCTGGGGTCAAGCCGTAGTGATCCCAGATCGTATCAGGAGTGGAGTAGTGGTACTCCGGCATGTACTTGGTGCCTTTGCCGGCGGCGACTACGTTGAAGCCAGTCGCGCGTGCCCACTCAACCAGCTCGATGGTGAGTGCGGGTTGATCTCCGTAGGCCATCGAGTACACGATGCCGGCTTCTTTGGCCTCCTTGGCAAGAATTCCGCCCGCGAGTACGTCTGCCTCGACGTTGACCATCACGATATGCGTCTTGCTCGCGATCGCCATCTTCGCGTGCGCGATACCAGCTAACGGGTTTCCGGTGGCTTCGACTAAAACATCGATACCGCCGGCATCAATCATGGATTGTG
>CAYNQW010000121.1:0-5881 GCA_964399415.1 uncultured Hyphomicrobiales bacterium | reverse complement strand
TTTCTGTTGATAACCCAACGCTAAGCCGCTTCTTTGCGCTTCATTACTTGATGCCATTTTTGATTGTTGGTGTGGTGATCCTGCATATTATTGCCTTGCACCGCTTTGGTTCAAACAACCCGCTTGGGATTGATGTGAACGGTGATCAAGACACCCTGCCATTCCATCCCTATTACACCACAAAGGATATGTTTGGGGCGATGGTGTTCTTGACGATTTTTGCTTCGGCAATCTTCTTCTATCCGAACTATCTCGGTCACCCTGACAACTACATTCCAGCGAACCCGCTTCAGACGCCAGCCCATATTGTGCCGGAATGGTACTTCCTGCCGTTCTACGCAATCTTGCGGGCAATCCCTGATAAATTGGGCGGTGTGTTGTTTATGTTTGGCGCGATTGCCGTTCTCTTTGTGTTGCCTTGGCTGGATCGGTCGCCGGTGCGTTCAGGCCGCTTCCGTCCAGTGTTTAAGGTTTTCTTCTGGCTTCTGTTGGCAGATTGCGTTCTGCTCGGATGGTTGGGAGCAAAGCCAGCGGAAGGCACTTATGTGATCCTGTCACGCTTAGCAACAGCATGGTATTTCTTCCATTTCTTGATTGTTTTGCCGCTGTTGTCCCTCGTTGAAAAAACACGCCCATTGCCACAGTCGATTTCCACGCCCGTGATGGGTGGAGCGGCCATGGCTGGGTCATCTGCACCTCGGGAGAAGCCCCATGCGTAAATTAAATCTTCTTACCCTCGGGCTTAGTGCTGTTGCTGGTCTGATGATGAGCGGTTCCGTTGCTCTTGCGGCGGGCGCTGGTGGTCAGATTGTTGAGCGGGATTGGTCTTTTTCAGGCCCCTTCGGCAGTTTTGACAAAGGCGCGCTTCAGCGTGGTTTCCAAGTCTATCGGGAAGTATGCTCAGGTTGTCACGGCCTAGATTACATCGCTTTCCGCAACCTTGCGGATCTTGGCTATAACGAAGCGGAGATCAAAGCCATCGCCGCTGAATATGAAGTGCAAGATGGGCCTAATGAAGACGGCGAAATGTTTGCCCGCGCGGGTATCCCTGCGGATCATTTCCCCAACCCATTCCCGAACGAAAATGCCGCTCGCGCGGGCAATGGCGGGGCTTATCCTCCAGATTTGTCCTTGATGGTTAAGGCACGTCCAAATGGCGCCAATTACCTTTACAGCCTACTCGTGGGCTATGAAGAGGCTCCTGCTGGTGTCTCTGTGCCGGATGGTATGCATTATAACGCTGCTTATAGTGGCCATATGATTGCCATGCCTCAGCCGATTTATGGCGGTGACGTCACTTTGGCTGGTGAAGGCGACACGTCAATGGAAAGCCTGTCCGCTGATGTGGTGACGTTCTTAGCTTGGACGGCGGAACCAGAGATGGAAAGCCGCAAGCGCACGGGCATTGCGGCCATGGCGTTTTTGCTGGTCATGTGCTTTGTTTCTTACGGCTCCATGCGTTACGTTTGGTCTGACGTTAAGAAGTAAGGTTTTACTGATTTTAGAAAGCCCGGCTTAAGCCGGGCTTTTTTTATTGCGTCATTTTTGATTTTCAATCAGGCTTGATCCGAAATAATAAGAAAGAGGATGATGATGCCTCAAGGAACGGTGCAAAAATTAACCTGCGATGAATGCGGCACGTCGTTTAATTGCGGGTCAACCGATGGCCGTTCATGCTGGTGCATGAACCTGCCAAATATGCGCGGCAGTTTTGATCTTGCCGGGAAATGCGTGTGTCCTGATTGCATGACTCTCGGCAAGGCCAAAGCCATCACGAAAATGCGAAAAGAAAAACGAAGCGTTCGAAAATCAAACGCTATTCGCTAATCTTTTCCGCCGACTTAGACGTTAAAGCGGAAATGGAAGACATCGCCGTCGACCACTTTATAGTCTGACCCCTCAATGCGAAGTTTACCCGCATCCCGCGCGCCAGCTTCGCCATTGCAAGCGATGTAATCATCATAGGAAATGGTTTCGGCACGGATAAAGCCGCGCTCAAAATCCGTATGGATGACGCCAGCGGCTTGGGGGGCTTTCGCGCCTTTTCGTACAGTCCAGGCGCGGGCTTCCTTGGGGCCAACCGTGAAGAAAGTCAGCAAATCCAACAGCCCATACCCGGCACGAATCATCCGCGCCAGCCCAGCTTCATCGAGGCCAAGATCAGACAGAAATTCTTTTTTCTCCGCGTCATCAAGGGCAATGATTTCACTTTCAATGGCGGCAGAAACAACCACATAAGCGGCGTCTTCTTCGGCGGCGCGAGCGGCGACTCGTTCGGTGAGAGCATTGCCAGTTGCGGCATCACCTTCATCGACATTACAAACATAGAGAACAGGTTTTGCCGTGATCAATTGCATTGACGGTAAACTAGCCTTTTCCAAATCGGTCAAGCCTTCCACCGCCCGGGCAGGCTTGCCATCAGAAAGGCCTTGGTAGAGTTTTTCCATCAGCGCCAGCATGGCCTTGGCGTCTTTATCTTGGCCACGGGCTTTCTTGGTCAAATTGGCCATGCGCTTTTCCAGCGAGTCCAAATCCGACAGCATCAATTCCGTATCAACGGTCTCAGCGTCTCGAATAGGATCAATCCCGCCATCGACATGGGTGATGTTTTCGTCATCAAAACAACGCAACACATGAGCAATGGCATCGACTTCTCGGATATTGCCCAGAAACTGATTGCCGAGACCTTCGCCTTTGCTCGCGCCACGAACCAGTCCGGCGATATCAACAAATTCAAGTTGCGTGGGTAGGATTTGAGCCGATTTGGCAATGGCGGCTAGTTTTTCTAGCCTAGGATCAGGAACAGCAACCCGCCCTGTATTCGGTTCAATTGTGCAAAACGGATAATTGGCCGCATCAGCAGCGGCGCTCTCGGTCAAAGCATTAAAGAGGGTTGATTTGCCAACATTCGGAAGGCCAACAATACCGCAATTGAATCCCATGGTTTAATCCTGATCTGCCGCATCCGGCGTTGAGGCTGATGGTGGCGGGCAAAACCTTGCCACCGCCGTGGTAAAATTATTATCGTCGCCATCCCCATCCAACAAACGATCAATTTCGCTCGCCATGCATTCAATGAGCGGATTGACCCATTGTTTCATTTCATCCTTGCCAAAGTCAGACAAGACATGGGTGTCGACTTGCTTATCATCTGGGGTGGCGAAGGCAGAACGTCCAACCCCGATGCGGATGCGGCGGTAATTGGTGCCGAGGTGACGATCAATATCGCGCAACCCATTATGGCCGCCATGACCACCGCCTTGTTTGACACGAATTTTGCCCGGGGAAAGGTCGATATCATCATGGGCGACGATCAAGGCTTCGGGGGTGAGTTTATAAAACCCAAGCACATCCTTCACGGGCAGACCTGAACGGTTCATATACGCCATGGGTTTCACAAGGGTAAGTTTGGTTGATCCGATGCGACCATCGGATAGCGCCGCATTGTATTTACTGCGCCAAGGGGAAAATTCATGCCGCTGGTGAATCTCATCCAGCAGCATGAATCCAATATTGTGTCGGGTGCCAGCGTATTTATCGCCAGGGTTCCCTAATCCGGTCAGAACAATCATGGGATTCGTTCCTGCGGTTCGGACAGATGATTAGTCCTCGTCACCTTCGGTTGCTTCAGAGGCTTCTGCAGCATCTTCAGTTGGCTCTTCTTCCACTTCAGCGGCTGGAGCAGCGATGGTAGCAATGGTGAAGTCACGATCCGTGATGGTAGGTTCAACTTCATTCGGCAGGGAAACCGCGCTGATGTGAATGGAATCACCAACAGCTGTGCCTTCTAGGTCAACCACAACGCTTTCAGGGATGGCGGTGGCTGGGCAAGACAGTTCAATTTCGTGACGAACAACGTTAAGAATACCGCCGGTTTTCAAGCCAGGGGATAGTTCTTCATTGATGAATTCCACCGCAACCATGACGGCAATTTTTGCCCCTTTTGCGATCCGCAGAAAATCAACATGAAGCGGAACATCAGTGACAGGATGGAACTGAATATCACGCGCCAACACGCTGTTATCACTGCCATCGACTTTGATGTTCAACAACTGGCTGAAAATACCAGGCTGATTAACCAATTTGCGGAAGGTATTGGCATCAAGATTGATGCTAAGGGGGTCTTTACGGTCACCATAAATCACGGCTGGGATTAAACCAGCACGACGTGCCGCCCGGGCGGACCCCTTACCAGCCCGGTCGCGCTTTTCAGCGCTCAATGTCGTAATATCTGACATTTTATTTCTCCATAAAATGGGCCATGCCTCCAGGGGTGCATGGCTGGGTTGCTTCTTGCGCTTATCATAAACGCAAGAATGATGCTTTCCTAGCGTGTTCCCGCCAAAAAGGAAAGAAAATTATGCAATTAGTTGAACAGCGATGATACCGACCGTTCTTCGTTAATCCGCAGGATCGCTTCGCCGAGCAAAGGGGCTACGGTTAATTGACGGATGTTCTTGGCCACCCGCATGGCTTCAGTGGCCAAAATGCTGTCCGTGGTGACCAAAGACGTCAATGGCGATGACGCCACCCGAGAAACAGCACCGCCCGATAGCACGCCATGGGTAACATAGGCATCGACGGAAACCGCGCCTTTGTCGATCAATGCTTGAGCCGCGTTGCAGAGCGTTCCGCCACTATCCACGATATCATCAACCATGATGCAGCGACGGCCATCAACATCACCAATAATATTCATCACTTCAGAAACACCAGCGCGTTCACGGCGTTTATCAATAATGGCCAAATCAGCATCAAGCCGCTTGGCGACGGCGCGGGCGCGAACCACCCCGCCAACATCAGGCGAAACAATCACCAACCGGTCATCAGGGTATTTTTTGCGAATATCATCGGTCAAAACTGGCGCGGCGAAAAGGTTATCAGTTGGAATATCAAAGAACCCTTGGATTTGATCGGCGTGCAAATCCATCGTCAAAACACGATCCGCACCCGCAGAAGTGATAAGGTTGGCGACTAATTTTGCGGAAATCGGCGTTCTTGGCCCCGATTTGCGATCTTGCCGCGCATACCCATAATAAGGCACCACCGCGGTCACACGGCGGGCAGAGCCGCGACGAAGCGCATCAAGCGTCACCAGCAATTCCATCAAGTTATCATTGGCGGGGTAGGATGTGGATTGCACCACGAACACATCTTCACCGCGAACATTTTCTTGGATTTCTGCAAAAACCTCCATATCCGCAAAACGGCGGATATCTGCTTTTGTCAGCGGGCAATCAAGATAGGCAGCAATGGCTTCAGCAAGCGGGCGATTCGAATTACAGGCCAGGATTTTCATGCTTCAATCCATAAAAGCGAAAGACAAATGTTGATACCAATTCCAACCCTTAGGGGCAAGGCAAAGGTTACAGATTTGTTACATGATCACACAGGACGCACATAATCCTAAGAAAAACAGGCCTAAAAAAATATAAAGATGGGGCATGGGATGGCTCTATTTATGGTGGTCACTAGGGTCAGTAAGCCGAATCATAGACATCAAACGGCCGCTATCGGGCAAATGGGCGTGGCACGCGCGGCGGTGACTGAAAAAACGATCATCACGATACGTGTCTTCGGCCATGGTGTCCGCCTTCACCCCAAGACCATTGATCTGGGCGGTGACAAAACCGGGAAGATCAAACCGCCAATGCTGAGGGGCATCATCTTCGGTGAAAAATTGACTGGCCGCAGAATCCGTCGCGCAGACCGCATCGCGAAGATCATGGCCGACTTGATAGGAGTTTTGCTGAATGGATGGGCCTGTAACCGCAACAATATATTCACGTTGAGCCCCTGCCTTGATCATTTCATCAATGGTGCTGGTGATAATTCCAGCCACGGCACCGCGCCATCCAGCATGGGCGGCGGCCACCACACG
>CAYNQW010000120.1:0-5923 GCA_964399415.1 uncultured Hyphomicrobiales bacterium | reverse complement strand
GTGCCGCCAAATTTCATCACAATGCGTGCCATAATCGTACTTTCTGATCCTGTCCGACAAAACTTGCGGGATAAGGTGACAATCATCTTAAGCATCTGTTAGACTAATGCCTTGAGATGCTTTGCCATCTGATAAACCGAATGCCTGTTCTGTTCAAGATGGAATTCAAGGAAAACGTTAATTCATAGTGAGCCGCGCCTCAATGTCATCCGTTGATCCAAAAGAAATTGGTCATTTTGAAACTCTTGCCTCAACATGGTGGGATGACGACGGGCCATTTGCCGCGTTGCAAGCCATGACGCCTGCGCGGGTGCGCTATATCACCAGTCATGCCGCGCGGCTGTTGCATCAACCGCAATCTTCACCTCTTAAGGGGTTGCGTATCCTTGATATTGGTTGTGGCGGCGGGCTTTTGGCCGAACCCCTCGCCCGCCTTGGGGGAGATGTCACGGGCATTGATGCCAGCGAAGGCGCCATCGCCGCCGCGCGGGATCACGCCAATCGCGCTGGGCTTAACATCACTTATGATCATATCACCGCCGAAGACTTTGCGGACCGCGGCCTTTCCTTTGACATCATCATCGCTTCTGAAGTGATCGAGCATGTCAGCGACCGCCGAGGTTTCTTGGCCACCATGGCGCGGTTTGGCCATGCCGATGCCGCTTCCATGGTGGTGCTGACCACCATCAATCGTTCCATTGCAGGGGTTGCGTTGGTAAAATACGCGGCGGAATATGTCCTTCATCTCGCGCCCAAGGGCACCCATGATCCCCAGAAATTTGTCAAGCCATCGGAATTGAAAGCCGAAGCGCGTGACGCTGGGATTGAGATAGATGATATCACGGGCATTCACCCACGTCTTGGGGGAGGCTTTCGCCTTGGCGGATTGCCGCTCATGAATTACGCCGCTGCGGGATTGATCAAACGCTGATTATTGTTCTTTTGGCAGCCACGGCATTTTCGCAATCGCGATGCCTTCTTCCAACAAAGATTCCGCCTCTTGGTCTGTGGTTTGACCATAAATGCCGCGGGGGTCGCTTTCGCCATAATGAATTTTTCGCGCTTCTTCGGCAAAAGCATCGCCAACGTTATCGCAATGTTTTTCAATGGTGCTTTGCAGTTTTCGCATCGCCGCCAAGGTTTCAGCCGCGGCTTTCGCCATTTCTGGCGTGATCTGCGCGGTCATTTGTGGTGGGAGGTTTGCCCGAGAAGGGGCGGAAACCATGGCGGGGGTTCGACCGCTTGCCTCAGGCTTGGTGTTTGATTTCGCCGCGACATTTGGGGTCATCAACCCTTTGGTGATATTAGCACTGTCGCAAATCGGGCAGGTCACCAAGCCGCGCGCTTGTTGGTCGGTGTAATCCGCCGATGAATTAAACCAACCTTCAAAGCCGTGGCCATGGTCGCAAATGAGGTTAAAACTGATCATAACGCTGATATAATAACCTTCTTAGCAGGCTTCAAGATGCCCTTTTGATGAGCCGCTTTCTAGAACGCCCCATGACAATGCTTAAACTTTTTGCCCGACCCACAAGGGCAAGGCGCATTGCGCGGGGTTTTGCTGTCGATGGCGGTTGGACGAGGGGGAGGCGTTGGTTCAGCCTGCTCTTCTGCCCGGGCTGGTTGTTCAGGCTCAGGCGCTTTGATTTCAAAATGCGCCATCACCGAGGTTGTGGTTTGACGCAATTGATCCAGCATCCGATCAAACAAAATAAACGCTTCACGTTTATATTCATTCAATGGGTCTTTTTGCGCATAAGACCGCAGGCCAACCGCTTGTTTCATGTGATCCAGCGCCAACAGATGATCTTTCCATTGCTGATCCAAAACTTGAAGCAACAAAGATTTTTCAGCCATCCGCATGGTTTCAGTGCCGATCCGAACGGTTTTTTCGGCCATTTTTGAATCCGCCATATGCGTCAAGCGTTCTGCCATCAAGTCAGGATTCATGCCATCTTCTTTGATCCATTCTGCGGCAGGAACAGAAAGACCAAAATAACGCATGGCACCATCGGTCAAGCGTTCACCATCCCAATGATCGGCATACGTTCCTTCTGGCGCCACCTCATCGATCAAATCCGCGGCGACTTCATGGCGCATATCGGAAATGGTATCGGCGACATCATCGGCACGCATGATATCTTTGCGCTGGTCAAAAATCACCGTCCGCTGATCGTTCATGACATCATCATATTTGAGCAATTGCTTGCGGATTTCAAAATTGCGTGCTTCGACTTTCGATTGGGCTTTTTCAATGGCTTTGTTGATCCATGTGTGAATGATCGCTTCGCCTTCTTCGAGTCCTAATTTTTGAAGCATGCCGTCGAGCCGTTCTGAGCCAAAAATACGCATCAGGTCATCTTCCAAGGACAGGAAGAATTTTGACGCGCCTGGATCACCCTGACGACCTGAACGACCCCGCAGCTGATTATCAATCCGGCGGGATTCATGGCGTTCCGTGCCAATCACATAGAGGCCGCCGGCCTGAAGCGCCTTTTCCTTGGCCGCGGTCACCTCTTCGGTGATTTTGCTGATGGTTTTGTCTTTGCCGTCCGATTCACTAATGCGGCGTTCGAGATTGCCGCCCAATTGAATATCCGTCCCGCGCCCTGCCATATTGGTGGCGATCGTCACCGCCCCCGGCACCCCGGCTTCGGCGATGATCACCGCTTCTTGTTCATGGAACCGCGCGTTAAGCACTTGATGCGGAATTTTTACCTTCTTTAAGGCTTCTGATAACAATTCTGATTTTTCGATGCTGACAGTGCCGACCAACACCGGCTGGCCGCGATGCTGACAATCTTTGATCTGATCAATCACCGCACGGTCACGTTCAGCCGATGTGCGATAGACTTCATCATCATGGTCGATGCGCTGAACATCATTATTGGTGGGGATGGCCACCACATCAAGTTTATAGATTTCCGAAAATTCCCCCGCTTCGGTCATGGCGGTGCCGGTCATGCCTGCGAGTTTATCATAAAGCCGGAACAGATTCTGGAAAGTGATGGACGCCAACGTTTGGTTTTCGGGTTGCACCTCAAGCCCTTCTTTGGCCTCAAGCGCTTGGTGCTGACCATCGCTGAACCGGCGGCCTTCCATAGCGCGACCTGTGAATTCATCAATGATCACCACTTTGCCGGAGCGCACCATATAATGTGTATCGCGTTGGAACAACAAATGCGCTCGCAACGCTTGGTTGACGTGATGCAACAATGAAATATTGTCAGCGTCATAAAGCGTACCGCTTTCGATCAATCCCGCTTCGGCCAGCACCTCTTCGACATGGGCGATGCCTGCCTCGGTCAGGGTGATGCTGCGCTGTTTTTCATCAAGATCATAATCCGCCGGCACCAGATTAGGGATCACCTGATCGACCGATAAATAAAGCGCCGATGATTGTTCGCTCGGCCCAGAGATCACCAGCGGCGTACGCGCCTCGTCAATCAAGATCGAGTCCACTTCGTCAATAATGGCAAAATGCGGGTCACGCTGAACCATATCTTCAAGGCGGAATTTCATGTTGTCGCGCAGATAATCAAACCCCAATTCATTATTGGTGGCGTAAGTCACATCAGCGTTATAAGCCTTGCGGCGCGCGTCATCATCAAGATCATTGGTGATGCAGCCAACCGACAAGCCTAGGAAATTATAAATCTGCCCCATCCATTCGCTGTCACGTTGCGCCAGATAGTCATTGACGGTCACCACATGAACGCCCTTGCCCGATAACGCATTGAGGTAAACGGCTAGGGTTGAGACCAAGGTCTTGCCTTCGCCGGTTTTCATTTCGGTGATGCGGCCTTCATGGAGAACAATGCCCCCCATCATCTGAACATCGAAATGACGTTGGCCAATACTGCGCTTGGCGGCTTCGCGCACCGTGGCAAAAGCTTCGGGCAAAAGCGCATCCAGACTTTCACCATCTTGATGGCGTTGACGATAGTCATCGGTCTTGGCTTTGAGCGCGGCGTCATCTAGCGCTTCCATCATCGGCTCTAGGCTTGCGATCTTTTCGACCAGCGGCGCAAATTTCTTAATCTCGCGGGCGTTGGAATCTCCAAACAGTGACTTGGCCAGTGCTGAAAACATAAAAAACCTCTATAACCTCTTAGGGCGGATGTTCCGCTTATCCCATTAGCGGCATGCGGACGAGAAAGTCAATAAATTGTGCCGGAAAGACAATAAATTGACGCGACATAAACCTGCCATCTTGCAGGCCTAGTCTATACATGATAGCCCATAGACAGAATTACAATGCTAATAAGTCACTTGACGGTCAAGGTCTTGCTTGTCCAGTGCGTGAGGAGAACCTGATGATCCGCCCCCTGATCTTGAAAACAACCCCCTTAAACATAAGAACGGCTCGTGTTGTGGCTGTAGTGGCGGCATTGACTTTTTCGCTGACCGCGATGGCGCAAGATGAACCTTCGCTTGAAGTCGTCACCGTCAATGACCAGCCCTATACCCTTAACTTGGTTGGCAATATCATCAATCAATTGCCCGATAACATTCGCCAACAACCGATTGACGCTTATTACGACAGCATTATCGACGACATTATCGACACCAAACTTTCTGCGGACGCGGCGCGGCAATCCGGGCTTGCGGAAAAACCGTTGCTGAAAGAAATTGCCACCCGCGCTTTTGAACGTGTGCTCGCCGAAGCGTGGCTGAATGACGAATTAAACCGCCGCATCACCGATGACATGATCGCTCAACGCTATAGCGATTTGATCGCCGATACCGAAAGCCGGACGGAGACCAAGGCAAGTCATATCTTGGTGGATAACGAAGCCGCCGCCTTGGCGGTGATCACCCGTCTTGATCAAGGCGAAGATTTTGCCGCCATCGCCAAAGAGGTTTCCACTGGCCCTAGCGGTCCGAATGGCGGTGAATTGGGTTATTTTCGCCGCGGCGATATGGTGCCAAGTTTTGAATTGGCGAGTTTCAATTTAGACGTTGGCACCTATACAAAAACGCCTGTGCAAACTCGATTTGGTTGGCATGTGATCCAAGTGAGCGATCGCCGGGTTGCTGATGCGCCTCTATTGGCTGAAGTTGAAGATGAATTGCGGTCCTCGCTTTCTGTCAAAATCATCGGCACGATCATTAATGATTTGCGCGCCAATGCGAACATCAAGCGGCTGTCCTTAGATGAGGTTCGCGCCGCCGAAAAAACCCGCCAATCAGGGAATTAAATCATGGCTTTGAACCCTTCGCCCCTTGCCCCTCAGTCTATGCCGCCGCTTTATCCCGTCAAAGGGATTCGATTGGCGACGGCGGCCAGCGGCATCAAATACAAAAATCGTGATGATGTCATGTTGATGGTGGCCGATGCGACCGTGGTGGTGGCGGGGGCATTGACGCGATCCAAAACTTGTTCCGCGGCGGTCGATTGGTGCAAAACCGTCCTTTCCACCGGGCAAGCGCGCGGCATCCTTGTTAATGCCGGCAACGCCAACGCCTTCACCGGCAAGCGCGGGCTTGAAACCATCCACCGCATGGCCGATGCAACCGCTGAGGCCTTGGGCGTCTTGCCTGATGATATTCTGCTCGCGTCTACGGGCGTGATCGGAGAGCCGATGGATGACGCGAAGATCACCAACCATCTGCCAGCACTGATCGCGAGCCTAAGTGATGATGGCTGGGCGGCGGGAGCGGCGGCGATCAAAACCACCGATACCTTTGCCAAAGGCGCGTCGCAACAAATCGAGATCAATGGTGAAACCATCACCATCACCGGCATTGCTAAAGGCTCTGGGATGATCGCGCCGGATATGGCGACCATGCTGGCCTTTATTGCCACTGACGCTGATATTGCCGCCGATGATCTGGCCGCGATCACCCGCCAAGTCACCGATGAAAGTTTCAATGCCATCACCGTTGATGGCGACACTTCCACCAGCGATACCGTGCTGGT
>CAYNQW010000119.1:0-5931 GCA_964399415.1 uncultured Hyphomicrobiales bacterium | reverse complement strand
GGTGCGTTGATGGCTTGCCGCTCCGCAAAGCCGCGTTGAGCGCCATTCGAAGACGTGATGCCTTGAATATAGAGCCGGCGCCCAAATAAAGTTTCCACAAATCCATCTTCCCGCGCCTGCAATTTCATGTCGCTCATATATTGCTGGATGCCCGGAAAGCGGTCGAAATACGCCTCGATATAAGACCGCGCCTCCCCACGGGCGATGCCCAATTGCCGCGCAAGGCCAAAGCCTGAAATACCATAGATAATACCAAAATTAATTGCTTTTGCCCGGCGGCGGGTTTCGGCGGTCATCTCTTCCAACGGCACGCCAAAGACTTCCGATGCGGTTTGCGCGTGAATATCCACCCCATGATTGAACGCCTCAATCATGCTGGCTTCTTTGGCGATATGCGCCACCAGCCGCAATTCAATTTGCGAATAATCGGCTGAAATTAGCACCGCTCCTTCTTCCGGCACAAAGGCGGTTCGAATCTGCCGCCCTTCTGGGGTGCGAATAGGAATATTCTGCAAATTAGGGTCCGACGACGACAACCGTCCGGTGGACGCCCCCACCATGGAAAATGACGTATGCACCCGTTTGGTGTCAGGATGAATCGACGTGACCAGCGCATCGGCATAGGTGGATTTTAATTTGGCAATTTGCCGCCATTCCAAGACTTTTTCCGCAATTTCCACCCCGGCGGCGGCCAATTCATCCAGCACATCGGCATTGGTTGACCAGGCGCCAGTTTTCGATTTCTTGCCGCCCTGCAAGGCCATCTTTTCAAAAAGAATCTCCCCCAATTGCTTGGGCGAGCCAATGTTAAATTCTTCGCCGGCCAAGGCATGAATCTCGCCTTCAAGCCGCGACAATACTTCCGCAAAATGCACGCTCATCGTCTTCAAGGCTTGACGGTCAACTTTGATCCCTTCGGCTTCCATTTGTGCCAAAACCGAAATCAGCGGGCGTTCAAGGCGTTCATAAACGCGCGTCTTGCCTTCTTGCGCCAGCCGCGGTTTTAACAACAACCAAAGCCGCAAGGTCATATCCGCGTCTTCCGCCGCATACGCCAAAGCGTCTTGAGGGGCGACCGCATCAAAAGTAATTTTCGCCGTGCCTTTGCCGCAAACTTCGCTATAGGGGATCATGGTGTGTTGCAGGTGATCTTGCGCCAAATCATCAAGTTTATGGCCAGACCGTGCGCCAGCATCGAGAACAAAACTTAAACACATGGTGTCATCAATCGGCGCCACCGTGAAGCCGCCATTGATGGCGCGGCTTAAGACATGGCTGTCGTATTTCAGGTTATGCCCCACCTTCAACACCGCGTCATCGGCAAAAAGCGGCCGCAACATCTCAAAGGCCGTGTCGATAGGGATTTGACCTTCGATCAAAGCGGTTGCGGCGGCGTCATCGTCACCGCCCAAATCAAGCGTCCCTTGCGCTTCAATCTTGGCCTTGCCATGGCGGAGCGGAATATAACAAGCTCGCCCCGGTGCTGTGGCCAGCGAAATCCCCACCAGTAAGGCTTGCGCGGCATTCAGCGACGTGGTTTCAGTGTCAACAGCAACCACCCCTGCTTGTTTGGCCTCTGCCACCCAACGCGCCAAGGATTCAGCCGTTGTCACCAATTCATAGTCTTGATCGACCGCCGCCAATTTTGGGGGTTCTGATGATCCTGCCGCCGCAGATTGCGGGATTGTGATTGGCGCGGATGGTTCGGAAGAAGCGGTTGGTGTCGCGCCGATGCGTGTCAGCAAGCGGTTGAAATTCTGCGCTTCCAGAAACTCAGCCAACACATTTTTTTCATAGGGTTGATGGGCTGTTTCCGCCAAAGACATCGGCAAGGGCGCTTGGTCATCAAGCCGGACCAATTCCCGTGACAAGCGCGCCATATCCGCATGGGCGATCAAATTATCACGACGTTTCGGTTGCTTGATTTCTGCGGCGCGATCCAGCAAAGCGTCCAGATCGCCAAAAGTGTTGATCAATTCTGCGGCGGTTTTGACGCCAATGCCCGGCACGCCCGGGACGTTGTCGATGGAATCGCCTGCCAAAGCCTGAATATCCACAACTTTGTCAGGGGTCACCCCAAACCGTTCCATGACCTCATCAGCACCAATGGTTTTCTGCTTCATCGGGTCCAGCATGGTGACGCCGGGGCGGATCAATTGCATCAAATCTTTATCGGAAGAAACAATCACCACCGTCATGCCTTGCGCCAAGCCTTCACGGGTATAAGCGGCGATCAGGTCATCCGCCTCAAAACCTGGGACTTCGGCCATGGGCAGATTGAGGGCGCGGGTGGCGTCACGAATCAACGGAAATTGAGGAATTAATTCTTCCGGTGTTTCGCCACGGTTCGCCTTATATTCTGGGAAAATATCATTGCGAAAATTTTCACGCGCATGGTCAAACACAACAATGGCGTGTTCTGGCCGCAGGTCATCGACCAATTTCATCACCATATTGGTGAAACCATAAACGGCGTTGACCGGCGTGCCGTCTTTCCGATTCATCGGCGGCAAGGCATGGAAGGCTCTAAAAATATAGGCCGAGCCATCAATCAGAATGAGTTTGCCGCCGTTCATCCTTATGATCCATTGGCGTCCGGTTGGCGCTTGACATAAACCCGTGAACAATAGGTACAAGCGATGCGATGTTCTTCGCCAAGATGCAACCACACCCGCGGATGACCGAGCGCCCCACCGCCGCCATCACACGCGACACGCTGTTGATCGACTTCAATGGTTTCACCATCAAAACCAGAGGCCGCATTGGCGGAAGAAGAAAGAGAGGTTAACTGGGTCATCATCACGACTCGCTTTAGAGGTTTCATGAAAGAATAATAGGTCTTGGCATCATCACCAATCTGATCTGTTTTGGCAAGGTTGAGTTGCACCGCATCTGCTCCTATAATCTGACCAGCCGGATGGCTTGTTTATATTTCAGGTGAAACCCCATGACCATTGACGAAACCCTCGCCCCAAGCGATGGCATTGCCCTCAAAATTGATGATCTGAACAAAATCTATAAGGGCGCCGCGGGCAAACCGGACAAACAAGCGTTGCAAAACATGACGCTTTCCATCCCTCGCGGCACAATTTATGGGCTTCTGGGGCCAAATGGCGCTGGCAAATCCACCTTGATCAATATCCTTGCCGGCACGGTGATGAAAACCAGCGGCAGCGCCAAAGTCTGGGGCGTTGATATTGACCAGAACCCCCGCCAAGCCCGCGCCAATATTGGCATTGTTCCGCAAGAATTGAACATTGATGCGTTTTTCACGCCGCGCGAAACGCTGGAGATGATGGCGGGGATGTTCGCCGTGCCGCCGCAACAAAGACGCACCGACGCGATACTGGCGGAAATTGGCCTCACCGATCAGGCTCATGCCTATGCCCGCACCCTTTCCGGCGGGATGCGGCGGCGGTTGTTGGTGGGCAAAGCGATGGTGCATCAACCGCCAATTCTTGTGCTGGATGAACCGACGGCGGGGGTTGATGTGACGCTTCGGCAAAAATTATGGGCGATGATCCGCAGCCTTAATGCCCAAGGCGTGACCATCATCTTGACCACCCATTACCTTGAAGAAGCCGAAGCGCTTTGCGACCGCATCGCCATCATTAATCATGGCCGCTTGGTGACTGAAGCCGCCACCAGCGATTTGCTCAAAGGCGCTGGGAGTAAGACGCTGGAATTGACCCTTGATCCTGCCCGGCAATCCGCAACCGTCGAAGCCGCGGTCAAGACATTGAACGCCATCCCCGGCTTCACGCCGGTGAACCTGTCGCTTGATGATAACATTTTGCGGATCATCTATGCGCCGGATCACCTCACCGCCGGGGAGATACTAACCATGGTTGATCAAGCCGGGCTTGTGGTCACTGAATTGCGCACCACAGAGCCTAATCTTGAAGATGTCTTTATCGCGCTGACCAAAGACCCAGCGCCGCTCAATCAATCGGCTTAAAGCCTTCTCTTTCGCAGTGTTTTAAGTCGGTTTGATGCTATATTCAGCCATGGCTTGATGCTATAGAATGTCATAAAAATAACCGGTCTGGCGAGCAGCCTTGAAAGGATAGACCATGCCTCATTTTGCTGTAATTGGCGCAGGAATTACTGGCGTGACCACCGCCTGGGTGCTTCGCAAAAAAGGCTATGACGTTACGGTCTTTGATCGCCATCGCTACCCGGCGATGGAAACGTCCTACGCCAATGGTGGGCAATTATCCGCGAGCAATGCCGAGGTTTGGACCAATATCGGCACGATGCTGAAAGGCGCAAAATGGATGTTTTCCCCTGACGCGCCTCTATTGTTTAACCCCAAACCAAGTTGGCATAAATATTCTTGGATGGTGGAATTCGCGTCCAATTTTCGCCATTACGAAGCCAATACCATCAAGACCGTGCAAATGGCCATGGCCGCCCGCCAACATTTGATGACCTTTGCCGAAGAAGCGGGGATTGATTTTGACCGTGAGATGCGCGGCATCCTTCATATATACTCATCGCACCGCGAATTTGATCACGCCCATCGCGTCACCGGCTTGCTGGCAAAAGGCGGCTTGGCGCGTCGGCAATTGACGCCTGACGAAGTCTATGCCCTTGAGCCAACATTGAAAAAACCGCTGATCGGCGGCTATTACACCGAGAGTGATTTCACCGGCGATATTCATAAATTCACCACCAAACTGGCGCAAGCGGCAGAAGAACATGGCGTAACCTTCCAGATGAATTGCGCGGTGGATAGCGTCGATCATGATGGCGAGCATCCCATCATCCGCTGGGCTGATTTGAAGAAGGCCAAGCATGAGCATCGGTTCGATGGCGTGGTGATCACCGCTGGCACTGGCAGCCGAGAACTCGCCCAAGACCTTGGCGATAAGGTCAATGTCTATCCGGTCAAAGGCTATTCGATCACCGTCGAGATGAAAGACAAGACCTCGCAACAAGCCGCGCCTTGGATCAGCCTGCTTGATGATGGGGCAAAAATTGTCACCGCACGGCTGGGGGCTGAACGGTTGCGCGTCGCTGGGACGGCGGAATTCAACGGCTATAATTACGATATTCGCGCCGATCGCATCGCGCCGCTAACGCGCTGGGTCAATGAAAACTTCCCCGATGTGTCGACGGAAAAAGTGATCCCTTGGGCGGGGCTTCGGCCGATGATGCCCAATATGCTCCCCCATGTCGGCAAGGGCAAAAAGCGCGGGGTGTTTTACAACACCGGCCATGGCCATCTCGGCTGGACCTTGAGTTGCTACACCGCCGAAGCGATTGGCGATATTATTCATACCGGCCATAATCAGTAGGGGCGGTGCTGGTGATGATCTGATCTGATGATCGAGGTTGTGGTTGTGGGTCTGATGATTGCGGTTGTTGGTTTGATGATCGGAGCTGCGGTTGTGGTTCTGCGCCAAGGGGCGGGTTCTTGGGGTGGCATGAAGGGATTGGACGATCAGTCACCATTGAGATGCAGAGGTATCTCTCGGCGTGGATCAATGGGGCTGGCCTTCGCCGCGCAACCATGGTATGGATAGCGCCATCGCGCACCCGTAGCTCAGCTGGATAGAGCGCTGCCCTCCGAAGGCAGAGGTCAGAGGTTCAAATCCTCTCGGGTGCGCCATTTTCTAGATAATGAAATCAATCTGACTTTGCTTGAAAAAGATGTCCTGCTCGCATATTATGGCTTGAAATAACAGTCCATGCAAAAAGCATGAGCCATTTTGTTATCGTTTTCCTCAGTTTTTTTTGAATCTCTCTTTTTTCGCATTTTTGAAGAGAGAATCATGACAAAATCACATCCTTACTAGCATCAAATTTAAAACATTTTGCCGCTGCCTTAACCTGAAAAATTAAATTTTTGTGACTTAATTCAACTCCTTTTGGCAAGCCAGTTGAACCAGAAGTTGCTCCAGGATCGTTGCTCAAGTCCGAGAACCC
>CAYNQW010000118.1:0-5933 GCA_964399415.1 uncultured Hyphomicrobiales bacterium | reverse complement strand
TGGAGATTTAACATGACGAACGCGTTTGACAGCATCATGACCGGCATGAAACAAGCCATCCATCATGCTGAAGGTCATACCCTAGGCAGCGTGCATAAAGTGCGAATTCCTGATCACGATGTGCGAGAGATTCGCATCAAAACCGGGCTATCCCAATCCCAATTCGCCGCCAGCATTGGGGTATCCACCGCTTCGTTGCAGAATTGGGAACAAGGCAAGCGCAGACCAAAAGGCGCGGCAAAAGTCTTGCTTGCCCTGCTGCATCACGATCCAAAAATCGTGCAAAAATTACTCGCCTAACGCCGTGGGTATTTCAAAACCTAAGCGACAAGCAAGACATACCGCCGTCAATTTTAGCGCATTCGCTATTGCCCACGGCAAGAACCTCAAAGCCTTCTGCTTTTAGCATCGCTTCGGTTTTGGCAAAGCCTGCGGGCATAATGATATGGTCGTTATAGCGGATCATATTGGCGGCGGGCTCCTCGCCTTCCGGCACCAAGATCGTATCATAGCCATCAAAACAGCCGCTCGCGGCGAGCCGCGCGGTGGCCAAGATCACCCCATCATCAATCAGGCTGCAATCGGTTTTGAAATGCAAAACATCGGGCGGGGTTTGCAACACGCGCATGGCATAGCCGTGATCATCCAGAATAGCCCGAAGCGCATCCGCCCCCGCTTGATCGGTTCGCGCCGACAATCCCACCAGAATTTCACTTGGCGTGGTCAAAATATCACCCGCCTCTATGAAGCCAGTGGTGATATCGGCAAGGTGATCAAAAACCAAGGCGAGGGCCGCGCGCATCGGCGCCACTTCGCCACGTCGGCTTTCTGCCCCAGGCCGCATCATCACCGCCAAGCCTGGCAGGCATAACGCTGTATCTTCGACAAATTGAGCATCGGGAAAATCGGGCAGAGCCGGCAATTCCATCACCACCGCTCCAGCCTGGCGGAGCGCATCCTGATATTCCCGATGCTGTTGGCTGAGCCGTTTGATATCCACCTCACCTTGATCTTGCGCGCGCAGACCATCCACCGCAGACGCCGCAGGGCGACGGGTGATGGCGCTGGCAAATCGCGTCGCGTGACTCGAAGCGGGGGTGGCGCGAATAACGGGGGCAGGCATGGTTATTTTAATCTTCGATTATTGGAAGGGATTGAGATGATCTTAACCGTTTCTGGTGTTTTGTCACGCGGCCACTGACCCGCTCGCGCCACCGCCGAAAACTTGCAGGCTTCAAATGCCGCCGCATGATTCGAATGACCTCTTTTTCCGCAAGCCCCGTCCGCGCTTTGATCGCATCAAAACTCACGTCATCGGACCAAGCGAGATCAATCACTTGATCAATGAACACGTCTTGGTTGTCTTGGGTAAGATGGATCGGGTGAAGCGGGGTTGGCATAAGAATGACATAGCCCGATTTTATTGTTCAGCAATCCCCAGCATGATGCCGCAAGTTTGAATAATCATCCGCCTGAACAGCCGTTATGCCAGCGATGCCGAGGCGATGAAACCCAACCTCACCCACAGGGGTTCCGGCGTAACTGAGAAGCGCCGCGGTCAAAGCCTTGGCGATATCCGGCGGCGTCAAATGACTGGTGACAAAGGGTAAGCCCGGCGCGGGCGCGGTATGGTCAATCATGTGAACAGATTGGCACAAGGCGGGATCAATGCGGGTGAGCATCCCCCAACTTATCGAATCAATCGCCGCCCAATCCGCCATGCCGCTTGCCACCATCGCCACCGATTGCCGGTGACTGCCTGAAATTTGGATTTGCTTGATAGAATCTCCTAACCCTGCTTTGATCAAATGATGGCGCAACGCATACCATCCTGAATAACTTTGCCAAGAATTTACCGCCAAGATTTGATCGACCAAATCTGCAAGATTAGCCGCAGGTTTATGCGCGATGAGGACAGATCGATAAGCCCCTGCCGGGGTCGCGTCATCGGCTGAGATCAAAGCCCCCAACGCTTGATAAGTGGGTTGATCATGATTGGCGCGAGCAAAGGTAATGCCGCAAACTTGCCCTAAAATCAGATCGCCTTGACGCGCGACAGGTTCCAGCCGCTCACCAAACTGGCTGAGTCTTTCTGGCGCCGCCACACCGTGACCGGCTAAAGCCCTGCGGCAATGCTGCCAAAGATCATGGAACACATCGCCGGTCTCTGGCCAAGAATACATATCCAATCCAGCGATCATGGTCATATTCTTCACCGTGTTTAGTCCAGATAAGCATCGCCGCGAATGCCCGCGCGTTCCAAATGTATCGGCAGGACACGGCCATAAAGTTGGCGCGTCCGTTCCGGTGATCCCACCATATCCGGCTCTTCCACATAAGAGAAAATCGCAACATATCGCGGCGTCTTGCCTTTCAATGGCGCCACCCGATGGAGCGAATAGCGGCCTTTGAACAATTGCAAATCACCCGGCTCTAACCGCAAGGATCGAACGCGATCAGATTGGCCATCCAGTACCGCGCGCACCTCATCAAAATGCTCACCGTCACGGCGGATATTCGGTGCGTATTCAAACATCCCGCCCTCATCGGCATTTTGAATCGCAAGGGTGATGGTGAAGTTATTCGTGTCAAAATGCCAAGGGAAGCCCTCGCCTTCTTCGGCAGAATTGATGATCACATCGGCAAGAGGGTCGGCGTAACGATAAAACGCCGCTTGATCCAAGCATGCTTTGATAAAGGGATCAAAAGCAGGAAAATCATGGATCTGCCGCAAGGTTCCAGATAGGGCAAAATGATCCGCCGCAATAAAGGCATTGGAGCGATCAAAAAACCGCCGCCTTGGATCATCTTCCGGCAGGTTCGGATCATCTTGAGTAAAATAAGGGTTGGTGCGATTAAACGAGCGGTGGGCATGATGCGCCACCCCATCCGCTTCGGTCACCAGTGCCGTGATGGCTTGAGGCGTCAAAAATCTTTTTAACACGGCGCAACCATCATCATCCAATTGCGCGCGAACCGATGCAATCAGGTCGTCACGAAGACGCCCCGGTTGATCAATTGGGTAAAGTTCGAGATTAATCAGGTCACGGGCATCCATCATCATCTCACCTCAAATCAGAGTGTTGTCTGTCGGTGATTATCGCCACAGAACAATCATCCTGACAACAAAAAAGGCCTTGGACGCGCCAAGGCCTTAAACAAGAGATTGCGGCAGGATTGGCTTACCGTTTGGTGAAGCGCAGATAAGGCAATTTAGCCTCAAATGATCCGAATTTTTCCGTCGCCGCCGCATCATTCAGCGTTAGCGCGATAATCACATCTTGCCCGACTTTCCAATTGGCTGGGGTGGCAATCGGCTGACCATAAGTCGCTTGCAACGCATCAAGCGCGCGCAAGACTTCAGCAAAATTGCGCCCAACAGACATAGGATAGGTCATGGCCAATTGTAATTTTTTATCGGGGCTGATGATAAAGACACTCCGCACCGAGGCTGAATCCGCCGCTGTTCGACCATCGGGCAAATACGCATCGGCGGGCAACATATCAAAGAGTTTTGATACGATCAGGTCTTTATCGGCAATGATGGGAAAACCTGCCGGACTGCCGCCATAAGATTCAATGTCTTTTTTCCAGCCTTTATGCTCATCGACACCATCGACCGAAAGGCCAATGACTTTTGTGTTGCGGGCATCCCATTCCGCGCTCAGTTGAGCGACAGCACCAAATTCAGTGGTGCAAACCGGCGTAAAATCTTTCGGGTGGGAAAACAGAATCGCCCACTGATCGCCAATCCAGTCATGAAAAGTGATCGTGCCTTGATCAGTTTCTGCGGTGAAATTTGGAACAATATCATTGATCCTGATTGCCATGGAGAGCCTCCTGTTCAGCAATGAATTAAAGTTGTATCATTTTTATAAGTTAAAAATTTGGAAATTCAACCCCGCGCAAAGACGATGCGACAAGATGCCAAAGCCGAGTGCCATAAAAAAGAACCTGCCGCCGTTATTTTCTTTTCAAAAAGGCTGTTAGGGGTCATGGTGGCTATCGGATTCAATTGTTTAGAAACGCTTTGTCGCCATGACGGATAACGCAAAAGGGGTCATCTTTATGATGATCGGTATTTTTGGTTTTGTCGTGAATGACACGTTTATGAAAGCGTTGTTCTCCGATTATCCGTTGTTTCAAATTATCTTTTTGCGAGGGGTGTTTTGCGTGCCCCTGCTGATCGCGGTGATGGTCTATAAAGGCGTGCGATTGGCGCGATACGCTCGGCAGAGTTGGGTGTTGTTGATGATGCGTGCCTTTGCTGAAGTGATGGCAACGATTTGCTTTCTCAACGCCCTCAAGCATTTGCCGCTTCCCAATGTCACCGCCATCATTCAAATTTTGCCCCTGACCGTGACCATGGCGGCGGCGTTATTTTTGAAAGAGCCGGTGGGCATTCGCCGATGGGCGGCCATCATTATTGGTTTTATTGGCGTTATTATTGTCATCAAGCCTGGAGCCGAAGGGTTCACGGTTTATTCATTTTACGCGGTTTTATCGGTGCTGTTTGTCACGATGCGGGAAATTGTGACGCGCAAAATGCCGCTTGAAGTCCCTTCGCTGATGGTGACCTTGGTGACCGCGTTATCGGTGACCTTGTTATCCGGCGCGACCTTGCCGTTTTTGACTTTTCAGCCTGTTGATGGGCCGGCGCTATTGCTGATTATGTCGGCGGCGCTGGCGATTGTTTTCGGCTATCTCTTTAGCATCATGGCCATGCGGATTGGCGAAATCAGTCTGGTCTCACAATTTCGCTACACAGCGATGATATGGGCAATCCTATTCGGATATCTGGTGTTCAATGATCTTCCGGCAACGCATACCGTGGTGGGGTCAGCCATCATTGTTGCGTCAGGCGTCTATGCCTTTCACCGCAAGCGGGTACGGCAAGCGGCATCGTAATCCGCCTTTAATCTCTTGCTTGATGTTTTGGATGCACAATTTTTTCTTTGGCGGTAAAAGCCCAACGCCACCATAATTGGCTGTAATTGGCAAACACATAGCCGCGGTTTTTTTCCTGCCATCCCATGCGATGCCGATCGTATATAGCAGGCAATTCATACCACGCCGCGCGCGGATAGGCGTGATGAACAAAATGAAGGTTATTGTTCAAAAACAAAAGCGATAGCGGCGATTGTTCAATGATGATGGTTCGACCTTCAGGATGATCATGCCATTGGTGTTCCGCGAAACTGCGAATTAAAATTAGCGACAATGATGGCCAAACCACCAACGCCAAATACGCCCAGACAGGGATGCCCATGGCGTGAACCATCCACAACACACAACCTACTGCCGGCAAATGCAACCCCCAAGCCAGCCGTACACCATCTTCATTCTTTCGGATCAAGCCCAAGTCATTCCAGATAAATTTGATGGTGGTCATCCAAGGGCCAAGACCAACCCGCCCCAAATGGGGTTATTTATCTTCAGCAAGCCTTTGATCAGCCAAGGCATACCCTGATACTGCCGCTGGGTGAGGTAATAACTTTCAGGATCATCAAAAGGATCGGTCAATCGCTCATCATGGTGATGCGCCAAATGCGTGGCTTTATACCGGCGATAAGGAAAGAAAATCATCAGCGGCAGAAAAACAAAGGCCTCGTTGACTCTCGCATCCGGCGTTGGATGACCATGCAATGCTTCATGGGATAATGACGAGTGCCAAGCGGTCAGAACCGCCATCACCATTAACGCCAAAACCGGATAGGTTGGGTAAATATAAAACCCCGCCACCATCCAAAGACTGTAGCACAAAACCATCAAAAAAGCCGTCAGCCACTCAACCCGCATGTGCACATGACCTCCAACTCTCCTTTATGAATACTTGCTAAAATTGTCCAGATAAAAATCATCGGAAAAGGATGGTCATGGCCAAACACCGCCAAGCCTTTGTTCTGACTATCTGTAAAATGATGGGGAGAAAT
>CAYNQW010000117.1:0-5943 GCA_964399415.1 uncultured Hyphomicrobiales bacterium | reverse complement strand
AGTTAAGCCCCACCCAAATGGCCGCCAACAGCAAAAGCAACGCCACCATCCCAAATAAAAGAGCAAAACTGACCTTCAAATCCAATTGCCGGATATCTAGAGATTGGTATTCCGAAGCCGCGAGTGCCGTTTGCGCGACCGCTCTCGTTACGTTTGGATCAATAAACCGCCCCACCAATAAATACGCATCGACAAACTGGTTGAGGCGAACCCCTGCCCTTATTCGGTTGGACGCATCGGATCGCACAATCGCCACATCCCCGCCGCGCGCGGTTTCAAAAAAGTCATCCCCAAGGCTTGAAAAGGTCACCGCATAAGCAAAGCGCGAATTGGCAATAACACGACCGTTCGAATCCATCACCAAGGCTTCGGACAGGTTACGCACGCCCGCTTGATTGGTCAGAAAAGCATCAAAACGGCGGCGATCTCCTGATAGTGCGCTGACCTCACGATTAACATCATTGGCCATGGCCAGAACTTGGCCTCGCACCGATTGCACATGTTCTTCCAAATAGGATTCCGCCACCGTCACCGATTCATTGACCGCGGTTGAAATCCGCTCATTAAACCAACCGCGCAGGCTGAAATCCAAAACAAATACAGAAAAAGAAACCACGATGACGGCTGGGAAAATAGTGATCACGCCAAACAGCGTCACCAACCGCCAATGCAATTGATACCCCGCCAACCGGCGCTTTCTTTCGCTGATCAATTGCATGATCTGGCGGGTGATGAAGACCAACAAAACCACCAAAGCCAGAACATCAATCGCGATCAGCAACGCGGCGAAATCACTTTTGCCTTCTAAGAAAGCATCGCTGGACAACACCCCATAAGTCGCCGCCCCCAGACAAAGCGCAACCAAGACCGCCACATAAGCGTAAAGTTGTTCCCGCAAGAATAGGTTTTTCACCCGCTCCAAAAGGGTGAATGCGTAGCGTTGTTGCGCTGTGTTGTCGTTGCTGGTTGTCATCGCGTTATTTTAATAGAAGAAGGTCAACTGCGCCAGTCATCGCCGACGAATGCCCCGCAAGTTCTCCCCAAGATCAAGAGTTTGTATCTTTTTTCGCAATGTGTTTCGGTTTAACCCCAATACATCCGCCGCTTTGATTTGATTGCCCCCTGTGGCGCGCAACGTGGCGATCAATAATGGGCGTTCGACTTGCTCAAGTATCCGTTGATAAAGCCCCGAAGCGGGCAAATCACCATGGTGAGCCTCATAAAAGCGATTAATATGGAAAGCGGCGGCATCGGCCAGCGTCTCCCCCGATGACGGTTGATGCTCTGAACTTGGCCGAGCATTTCCCGAAAGAAGGTCCGCCAAATGTTGCGGTAGAATAGCGTCATCATCCACCAAAACCATGAGACGCTGCATTACATTTTCCAACTCACGGACATTGCCGGGCCAGTGATAGGCTTGCAACATGGCCATCGCCGCCGAATCAATTGTCTTCATCCGCAAGCCTTGTTGGTTGGCCTTCTTGATGAAATGATGCGCCAAATCAGCAATATCCTCGGTGCGATCACGAAGCGGCGGCAAATCAAGCGGCACAACATTGAGCCGATAATACAAATCTTCCCGAAAGCGTCCTTCTTTGATCAACGCTGGCAATGGTTGATGCGTGGCGGCAATGATCCGAGCGTCAGATTGGATCACCTCACGCCCTCCAACCCGCGTAAAACCGCCATCTTGCAACACTCTCAGCAAACGGGTTTGTGCATCAGGCGGCATATCGCCAATTTCATCAAGAAACAGCGTGCCGCCTCGGGCTTGAGCGAACCGCCCATCTTGGCGACGATCCGCACCAGTAAACGCCCCCTTTTCATGGCCAAAGAGTTCAGATTCGATCAAATCATTCGGGATAGCCGCCATGTTAATGGCAACAAACGGTCCTTTTTTGCGCGCCCCCAAATCGTGTAATGCCCGCGCCACCACTTCTTTGCCTGTGCCGCTTTCACCGGTGATCATGACCGATAAATCCGTCGCCACAAGCCGTGCTATTGACCGGAAAATATCTTGCATGGCGGGGGATTGACCAATCAAGTGGCCTTGATCTTCTTCGCCAAATACAAAATCTTGAACCGGGCTATCGGCGCGTTGCTTTAATGCCGATGAAACAGTTTCCACAAGCGTTTCAAGGGGAAACGGTTTCGGCAAATAAGCGAAAACTTCGCCCTCTTGCGCTTTGATCGCGGTCAATAAGGTTGATCTCGCGCTCATCATAATGATGCTCATATCCGGACGGCTTGCTTTAATTTCGGGCAAGACATCAAGCGCATCGCCATCAGGAAACACGACATCCGACACCAAAACTGGCGCATGGATATGATCAATTAAAACCATCAATTCCTTTAAGGTTTCGGCAGTTTTAACCGTGAAGCCTGCATTGCCAAGCGCGGTTGATGCCACCAATCGGATGGCGTGGTCATCATCAGCCAAAATAATCGTTGGCGCATCCATCACTTATTTGCTCCTGCTTTCAGAATCTTGTGGTGCTTGAAAAGCCAGGTCTTGTTTTGGCGACACCACCGGCAAGCCGACACGAAAGATGGTATGACCGGCTTGAGATTGAACATCCAAGGTGCCGCCATGATCCGCAATTGTGCTTGCCACCAAAGCTAATCCAAGCCCAGAGCCGCTTGATTTGCTGGTCACAAATGGATCAAAAATACGCTCACGCAAATCATCTGGAATACCCTTGCCGTGGTCTTCGACCTCAATCACCAAAGGCGAACCCATGCCTGACTTTTGGCCTGACACCGCCAAGCGTGCGCCAAAGTTAAAGAAAGTTCTTATCACAATTTTACTATTTTTATCAGAGGCTTCACAAGCATTTTTAATCAGATTTAACAACGACTGAATCAATAAATCGCGATCCCCTTCAGCCTCTGGTAGCGATGGGTCAAAATCAGAAACAATCGTAAAATCTTTCCCGAAACTGTTTTGCGCCAACTGGATGCAATGGGCGATCACTTCATGGATGTTAACCGGGTGCCGATCAATATCTTTACCGCCTGCAAGGCTTTCCATGCGCGTCAATAAAGCCGCAATCCGATCTGTTTCGGCGATAATCAACTGCGTCAACGCATCCGCGTTCTGCCGCCCGCCCTGTTCAAGCAATTCAGCCGCGCCACGGATACCAGCCAAGGGGTTTTTAATTTCATGCGCCAATAACGCCGATAGCGACGTCATCGACCGCGCCGCGCCACGGAATTGTTGCTGGCCGCGCAACCGCTCGGCTAAAGCTCGTTCCTGCAACGCGACAATCACGCCGTTTGTGCCTATTTCCACCGTATCTGGAAGCATTGAGACTTGGATATTGACCAGCCGCTGGCCAATTTTAGCCGATTTCAACTCAATGCCTTGATCACTAATGCTGGAGCGCGACACTTGCACCCGCCGGATCATGGTGAAGACTTGGTGATCAGCGTCAAGATACCCCGACAATGGAGCGCCTAACAACATCCCTCGACTGGCGCGGAAAAATTCTTCCGCCGCCGGATTCACAAAGACAAAATTCGATTGCTCATCCAAGGCAAAAACAGGATAGGTCAAGCCTGACAACACCGCATCAATGAGCGCAGGGGAACTTGACCATGCCCCTTGATGATGGATGGCGGAAAGCGTCATGCTGCAACCCCTTTTTGCGGCGATTTCTTTTCTTCATCCTGATCCATAAGACGCTTAAACCACGCGTGGATGGCCGCGAAAACTTCATCAGCGTTGGACGTGTTGTTGGCGATCTGCCGCATTAACGCTCCCCCTTCAAGGCCGGTGGTATAAGCCGAAATATGCTTGCGCGCCAATCGCAAACCATCCTCACCATAATGGCTAAGCATCAAATCGAGATGCTGACACATAATATCATAACGCTCAGCCAAATTAGGCTCAGGCATAAGCGCTTGCCCGCGCAGATATTGCCCCGCTTGTGGAATAAACCAAGGCCGCCCCATGGCGCTTCGGCCAATCATGACGCCATCCGCCCCCGACTGCGTTAAGGCTTGGTCTATCGCGTTAAAATCAGCGATATCACCATTGACCACCACGGGAATATCAACCGCTTCTTTCACTGCCCTGACGGCTCGCCAGTCAGCCTTGCCTTTGTAGAATTGGCAACGGGTTCGGCCATGGACAGCGACCATAGCAAAGCCTTCACCTTCTGCCCGTTGAGCCAATTGCGGCGCATTGATCCGCTGATCATCCCATCCCAGACGCATCTTGACGGTCACGGGAATCGAAACCGCACCCCGCACCGCGGCAAAAATGCGAGCGCATAAATCTTCATCTTGCATTAAGGCTGACCCTGCCAATTTGCCCGTCACTTTCCGAGCCGGACAGCCCATATTGATGTCTAGGATAGCCGCGCCCATATCTTCGCCAATCTTAGCCGCTTCAGCCATGATTTGCGGGTCCCATCCAGCGATTTGAAGTGAAAACGGGAATTCAGCGGCGGCATCTGTGGATAATTTCCGCATTTCAGCACGAACCCCTTGCAAGATCGCCGCGCTTGCAACCATTTCAGACACCACAAGCCCACCGCCCAACGCACGCACAATCCGCCGGAACGGCCAATCCGTCACCCCGGACATTGGCGCTAATATGACGGGATGATCCAATCGTATCGCGCCGATTTGAAGCGGGTTCAGCATCTTTCTATCCATTGCCTAAAGTTTAGGCACCATACTATTTGCACAATTTTTAAGCAACACTTCAATGGTCATAGCAATCATGAGGCAGAAACCTTATATATAATAACAGGAACAACGGATTGGCGCGAGCGAGCATGACCACAACATTTGCAATTGTATTAGCCGCGGGGCAAAGCCGTCGTCTTGGTGGTGATATTGCTAAGCCTTGGCGTATGCTGGCAGGGCGTCCGGTGCTTGATCACGCGGTGGCAAGCCTTGCCCATCACCCGCGAATAAACTGCGGCGTGATTGTGGCGAGCGCAAACTCGATGGAAGATGCCCGCGCTTTGGCTAAACCTTATGGTTGGCTTGTGGTGGAAGGCGGCAAAGAACGCGCCCATTCGGTTAAAAACGGACTGTTGGCCTTGGCGGATCAAGACGCTGATCTGGTGCTGATACATGACGCGGCGCGGCCATTTATCCCAAAAGATGTTATTAACCGGCTCATCACCTCGCTTGATGATGGAGCGGACGGTGCGATCCCAACCTTGCCTTCAGCAGATAGTTTGAAACATATTGATCAAGGCGAGGTTAAATCTCGCGTTTCGCGTGATGGTGTTGACCGTGTTCAAACACCACAAGGGTTTCGGTATGGTCTGATCACCGCCCTTCACCAAGCCGATCAAGATGGCCTCGCCACTGATGACAGCAGCCTGCTTGAAGATGGCGGCTATGTGGTGCAAGCGGTCGCCGGTGATCCCATTCTTGATAAAATCACCAGCGCCGCTGATTTAGCACGGGCTGAATTGATTGCTATCGGATTAGCCAAAGGAGAGACCACCATGTCTCAACCGTCCAGCAACATCTTAACCGAAACCCGAATGGCCACTGGCTTTGATGTTCATGCTTTTAACGATCAACCTGGCCCAATTATGCTCGGCGGTGTTTCTATAGAACATGAGCGCGGTTTTGAGGCTCATTCTGATGGGGATGTCGCGCTTCACGCCCTGACCGATGCGCTTTACGGCACCATGGCTGATGGTGATATAGGCTCGCATTTCCCGCCATCGGATGATCAATGGAGAGGCAAAGACAGCGCTTTTTTCTTGCAAGCAGCGGCAGAACAATTGGCAGAACAAGGCGGGGTGATTACCCTCGCTGACTTAACCATCATCGCCGAAACGCCCAAAATAACCCCATATCGTGATGCGATCCGCCATCGCATCGCAGACCTTCTTCAACTTGACCTTTCACGTGTATCCGTCAAAGCCACCACCACGGAACAATTAGGATTTACTGGCCGACGTGAAGGGA
>CAYNQW010000116.1:0-6001 GCA_964399415.1 uncultured Hyphomicrobiales bacterium | reverse complement strand
CTTGTTCATGCCTTTAAGAAAGCCCCGGCATCGGTATTGGCGCCGTTTCAATATGTTGAGATTATCAGCGCCACGGTGTTTGGTTATCTGGTCTTTGGCGACGGTCTTGATGCGCCCACCATCATCGGCGTGAGCATCATCATCGCCTCGGGTCTATATTTGTTTCACCGTGAAAATCAATTGCGGCAAAAAACAAAAGAATCGGGATCTTAGGCTAGCATTTATTGGCATCAACCTTTACTATCAGCGCCGTTAAACAACCAATAAAAAGCACGATTTTGATCGCAAATCGGCGGAGATAGCGCCCTTTATGGCTCAAAAAAAACAACCCAAAATCCCGTTGCTTGAAGCCCGTGGCATCACCAAATCTTTTGGTGATTTCACCGCCAATGATGCGGTGAATTTCACCCTTGAACAGGGCACGATTCACGCCTTGCTTGGTGAGAACGGCGCTGGAAAATCGACCTTCGTTAAAATGCTTTATGGCGTCTTATCGCCTGATCAAGGGCAGTTCATTTGGGACGGGAAAGCGGCATCCATCGCTTCACCGAAAGCCGCCCGCGCCATGGGCATCGCGATGGTGTTTCAACATTTCTCATTATTCCCGGCTTTATCTGTTGCGGAAAATATCGCACTTGCCTTGGATGATGCGCCATCCTTGAAAGACCTCAGTATCCGCATCCGCGAAGCATCAGAACGCTGGGGATTGGCGATTGATCCTGATCGGCCCGTGGGGGATTTGTCGGTCGGCGAGCAGCAACGGGTGGAAATTCTGCGTTGTTTGCTGCAAGACCCAAAATTGTTGATCATGGATGAGCCCACTTCGGTTTTGACGCCGCAAGAAAGCGAACGTCTTTTTGATGTGCTTCGGCGGCTGGCGAAAGAAGGTTGCGCGGTGCTTTACATCAGCCACAAACTTGATGAGATCATGGCGCTGACCAGCAAAGCCACCATCTTGCGCGGCGGCAAAAATGTCGGCGATGTCACCCCAGCCAAGAGCAGCACCCGCGCCATGGCTGAACTGATGGTGGGCGAAAAAGTCGATTGGATCGAACGCCAAACGAACGGCGCCAACACCAAAGCACCGGTTGTGTTTTCCGTCAGCCAATTGTCAAGACCCGCCGACACAGCCTTTGCCACGGCATTAAAATCCATTTCCTTTGATGTCCATGAAGGCGAAATTCTTGGCATTGCTGGCATTTCCGGCAATGGCCAAGATGAATTGACCGAAGCCCTTACCGGCGAATGGCTCTGCCCCGATGCAAATCAAATCAGTTTTCAAAGCCAACCGATTGGCCGCTTCACGCCACAGGCGCGGCGCCGCTTGGCCATTGAGATGGTTCCCGAAGAACGCAATGGCCATGCCGCGGTCACCGATATGACGCTGGTGGAAAATACGTTTTTGACGCATTTTGAGCGCGTCACGGAAGATGGTTTCATCAATAAAATGCAGGGGCATCCGGCGCTATGCGAGGAGATTACCGCTTCGATCATCAAAAACCACGACGTCCGCACGCCGCATCACAACCCCATGGCGCGGCAATTGTCTGGCGGAAATTTGCAGAAATTCATCATGGGCCGCAGTTTGATCACCGCACCGCGTTTGATGATTGTTGCGCAACCCACTTGGGGGGTTGATGTTGGCGCCGCCACGATGATTCGCCGCAACCTGCTGGCTTTGGCGGATCAAGGCTGCGGCATTATTTTAATCAGCCAAGACCTTGAAGAAATTTTCAGTCTTTCCACCCGCATCGCTGTGCTGAACGCTGGCCATCTCAGCCCGCCGCAAACCGCAATCGACTTGACGGCAGAAGATGTCGGCCTGCTGATGGGTGGGGCGAGGGCATCACAAACGCACGCCCCTTCAGCATTTGAAGGAGAGCAAGCATGATCAAACTCTCGCCGCGCACCAACCCCTCGCCATGGCTGAGCGTGTTAAGCCCTGTTATTGCGATCATCGCCACCTTGGTCATGGGCGCGCTGATTTTCACCTTGCTGGGCTATAACGCTGGCGAATCGCTTTACCAGTTTTTCATCTCCCCCCTCAGCCGGTTGGATCGGATCAGTGATCTGGTGGTGAAAGCCTGCCCGCTTATCATCATTGCCCTTGGATTGGTGTTTTGTTACCGCGCTAATATTTGGAATATCGGCGCCGAAGGACAATTCATCTTAGGGGCGCTGGCGGCTGGCGCTTTTGCCCTGCAATTTCCAGACACCACCTCGCCGCTTTTATTGCCGATGATGGTTTTGGTCGCCATGATGGCCGGCGCGGCATGGGCGGCGATTGCCGCGCTTTGCAAGACGCTGTTTAACGCCAATGAAATTCTTGTGACCTTGATGTTATCTTATGTGGCGGCGTTGTTGATTGACGTCATGGTGCGAGGGCCATTGCGTGACCCCATGGCTTTTGGGTTTCCGTTAACGCCGATGTATCCTGACGCGGGGTTGATCACCCGGATGCCCATTCCTGGGGTCGGCTATCTGGGGCAATTGCATTATGGCGTGCTGATCGCTTTTATCTTAGCGCCCATCGCGTGGTGGTTGATGCACCGCACCTTGCCCGGCTTCCAAGTTCGGGTGATTGGCAGCGCGCCAAG
This sequence comes from uncultured Hyphomicrobiales bacterium, assembly GCA_964399415.1. Classification (GTDB taxonomy): domain Bacteria; phylum Pseudomonadota; class Alphaproteobacteria; order Puniceispirillales; family UBA1172; genus JAGWAQ01. Next base: position 3,404 of record CAYNQW010000116.1, on the reverse strand, counting down.
GGCAGGCCGCTTCGCTGGGTTCAGTTCTGTCCGCACCACCATTGGCGTCCTTTTGTTTTCCGGCGCCATGGCAGGGCTGGCCGGGATGATTGAAGTGTCTGCCAATATCGGGCAGTTGCAACCGAATGTGTCTTTTGGTTATGGCTTCACGGCAATTATTGTGGCGTTTCTAGCGCGGCTCAATCCCCTTGGGGTGATTGCCGCTGGGCTGTTGATCGCCATGGCAGAACTGGGCGGCGATAACGCGCAAATTGCCTTGGGCATCCCAAAAGTGGTGACCGGTTTATTCAAAGGCATCTTGCTCTTCTTCCTCTTGGCTGGAGCAACACTTCAGCACTACAAAATTGAATGGGCATCACGAAAGGCAGGATCATGAGCGCTTTGCTTCTGACGGTATTGGCCACGTCAATCCCTTTATTGCTGGCGGCGACAGGCGAATTAATCACCGAACGCTCCGGCGTGCTTAACCTTGGCGTTGAGGGCATGATGCTGATGGGCGCGGTGGCGGCCTTGGCGGCGGTGCTCTATACCGGCAATCCTTACACGGGCATTTTGACCGGCGCGCTTGCGGGGATGGCGGCGGCGCTTATTTTTGCGTTTTTCGCCGTGACCTTGATGACCAATCAGGTGGCGACCGGCCTTGCGCTAACGATTTTCGCCACCGGATTTTCTGGGCTGGCCGGGGCGCCATTGGTCGGAAAGACCGCGGCAAGTTTACCGCCATTGAGCGTCCCCTTGCTTGATCAAATTCCAATCATTGGCGAATTGTTCTTTCATCAAGATATTTTGTTTTATATGGCCTTCGCGCTAATCATGGCGACATCGCTGTTTTTGCGAAACAGCCGCGGCGGAATGATTCTTCGTGCCGTGGGGGATAACCACGATTCGGCACACGCGCTCGGGTATAGTGTTCAAAAAGTACGATGGATGGCGGTGGCCTTTGGAGGAATTTGCGCGGGGCTGGGCGGCGCTTATATTCCGCTGGTGCTGACGCCGCATTGGTCAGAGGGTATGACGGCAGGCCGCGGCTGGATTGCGCTTGCGCTGGTGGTCTTCGCGTCTTGGATCCCTTATCGAATCGTGATTGGTGCGCTTATTTTTGGTGGCATTACGATCATGCAATTGGCTGGGCAAGCCCGCGGTTGGGCGGTGCCATCTCAAGTCTTGTCAATGTTGCCTTATCTTGCCACTATACTGGCGCTGGTCTTGATGTCGATGCGGTCATCGTCATCATTCATCACAGTTCCGGCGTGTTTGGGAAAACCCTTTCACCCGGGCAATTAACAAGAATAGGCTATTGTCCAGACGCCTTGTGCTCTGAACAAAGACTTAGGCTTGGCTTAGAAATTTGCAGGGAAACCTGCCGTATCCCCCGATCATGTTGAAGGGGCGGATACATCAACCACGGAGAGAGATCATGTTTAAGAAAATACTCACCGGCTTGGGGGCAATGCTGGCGGCGCTGGTGCTTCAAGCCTCAACGGCAATGGCCGATTCCACCAAGGTTGGTTTTGTCTACCTAACCACCCCTGGCGATCATGGCTGGACTTATGCCCATGAATTGGGGCGTCAAATGGTCGTCAAACATTTTGGCAGCGACGTTGAGACCACCTATGTTGAAAACGTGCCTGAAGGCCCTGATGCCACCCGCGTCATCCGCGAATTGGCTCAGCAAGGCAATGAAATTATCTTCACCACATCATTTGGTTACATGGACCCGACCTTGAAAGTCGCCAAAGAATTTCCGAATGTTAAATTTGAACATATGACGGGTTATAAGCGCCTGCCGAATATGGCAACGGGCAATATCCGCTTCTATGAAGGTCGTTATGTTCAAGGGGTTGTCGCCGGATTGATGACCAAATCCAATAAGATTGGTTACATTGGTGCTTATCCTATTTCTGAAGTGATCATGGGGATCAACGCTTTCGCTCAAGGGATGCGTTCGGTTAATAAAGACGCATCAATTTCCGTGATCTGGGCTAACACTTGGTATGATCCGGTGAAAGAAGCCGATGCCGCTAAGGTTCACATTGCTGAAGGCGCTGATATCCTCGCTCAACATACGGATTCACCCGCCATGTTGCAGATTGCAGAAAAAAATGGCGCGCTTGGTTTTGGTCAATCCACCGATATGGCTGCTTTTGCTCCAAACGCGCAATTGTTTGCTTCTGAAAACAATTGGGGACCCTACTACATCAGCCGGATTGAAGCCCTGCGCAACGGGTCATGGTCAACCGGCGAAGGCCCTGATCACTGGGCTGGCAACACTTGGGGCGGGATCGCACAAGACATGCTGGTGCTATCTGAGTTCAAGAATATGCCTGCTGACGTTAAAGCCAAAGCACAAGCCACTCTTGATGGCATCCGTTCCGGCAACATCAAAATCTTCGCAGGCCCACTGACCGACAATAATGGCAAAGCCATTATCGGCGCGGGTGAAGAATTGGATGATGGCGCGCTATGGGGAATGAATTACTACCTCGAGGGCGTTAACGGTAAAATTCCTGGATAATAATCTTCGGATATTGGCCTGGGGGTCATGATCCTATCCCCCAACAAAACCACTATTATGGAAAACAGCCTCGATCTTGAGGCTGTTTTTTTGCCCTTGTCTTTAAGCCGCTTTGAAAAAAACATCTTGTTATCGTCATCATGCCGCTTATATGAAAGCCGAATGATTGGAGAAAAACATGATTAAAGGTCTACACCACAAAGCCTATCGTTGCCGCAACAGCCATGACACCCGCGCCTTCTATGAAGACTTTTTAGGGTTGTCGCTTGCCGGTGCTCTTGAGATCACTGAAACCAAAACAGGCCGCGACACAAAAGTGTTGCACAGTTTTTATCAGATGGAAGATGGCTCCTTTATCGCTTTTTTTGAAGCCCCTGACCGCGATTTTGATTTCAAAACCCAACATGATTATGACCTGCATTTGGCGCTTGAAGTGACACCCGAACATCTCAGGGAAATGTTTGAAAAGGGCAAAGCCGCCGGCATTGAAACGCGGGGCGTGTCCGATCACGGTTTTATCGATTCGATTTATTTTCGAGACCCAAATGGCTATGTCATTGAATTAACGGCTAAAAAGCAAAATCATGATGACGTCGTTTTTGCGAATAACCCAAAAGCCCGTGCTATTCTTGACAATTGGTCTCCTCAAAACAGCAAAGCCTAATATCTATTTTGATCATCCTTTCGCCAAGGACAAATCATCCTGCATCCTGCCAAGGTCAGCCCTCTAAAACCGGGCAGATTCATATTAGAAAAAATACATAATGAATTTTTTTTTAATTTCGGTATGTTAATATCATTAATTATGTTTTTGAAATCCCCGTAATGCGGTATTTTCAAGAGAAGAATTTGAAAAGGAACTAATTGAAGTTCTTGAAAAATATAATGT
>CAYNQW010000115.1:0-6039 GCA_964399415.1 uncultured Hyphomicrobiales bacterium | reverse complement strand
AGTCGGCATGGTATTTCAGCATTTTAATCTGTTCCCGCATCTGACCATTTTGGAAAATTGCACGCTCGCGCCGATCTGGGTGCGTCAAATGCCCAAAAAAGATGCGGAAGAAATTGCCATGCATTTTCTTGAAACCGTAAAGATTCCTGAACAAGCGTTGAAGTATCCAGGCCAATTGTCAGGCGGTCAGCAGCAGCGTGTTGCGATTGCTCGCGCGCTCTGCATGCAACCGCAGCTGATGCTGTTTGATGAACCCACTTCAGCCCTTGACCCTGAGATGATCAAAGAAGTTCTCGATACCATGGTCGAATTGGCCGAAAATGGGATGACCATGGTTTGCGTTACCCACGAAATGGGGTTTGCGCGTAAGGTTGCCAATCGCGTTATCTTTATGGATGAAGGTCAAATCATTGAAGAAAAAGACCCTGAAACATTCTTCAACAACCCAGAAAACGACCGCACAAAATTGTTCTTAAGTCAGATTCTGAATCACTAGAACCAAATTGATCAGACGCTGATCGGGCAATCCTCACGGCTGCCCCATTCAGTCCATGACCCATCATAAAGCGCAACATCATGGCGACCGATCAGGTTTAACCCTAAAATCAACGCGCAGGCCGTCACCCCAGAACCGCAAGACGTAACGATCCCTTTTGACGGGTCAACATTCTTGAAGATGGCCTTAATCTCTTCCACGGGCTTCATTTTGCCAGTTTCGCGATCCAGTAATTCCGTAAAAGGGATATTGACCGCGCCGGGCATATGACCTGAAGCCAGACCTTTCCGAGGTTCAGGCGCACGGCCATAAAACCGATCCGCAGAACGCGCGTCCAGTATCGTGCGGTTGCGCTGATCAAGATCATGCCCAACTAATTTTTTCATGGCATGCACCGACAAAAGCCCATCATTTTGAAGAGGGTCTTTTGCCATAAAATCACCACGAGGTGAGGTCGATTCTTCTCCTGAAACAAGGTCACCATCTGCGGCTTTCCATGCTTTTAATCCACCATCAATAATTTGCACCTGATCATGCCCAAAGTATCGGAACATAAACCATGCTCTTGCGGAGGTGAAAATAGCGCTATCATCATAAATCAGCACATGACTGTCTTGGTTCACCCCTTTTAATTGCATATGCCGCTGGAAAAGAGGCGCGGTAGGCATCGTGTGGGGAAATTCAGTATCGGGCAGGGCGATGGTGTTGATATCAAACCGCATTGCCCCCGGTAAATGACCCACGGTGAATTCTTCATCCGCATTGCGTTCTGCATTGGGCAGATGCGTTGACGCGTCAAAAACAATCACATTGTTTTTTCCCAGAAGTGATTGGGCATCTTCAGCGCTGATGATGGGGTGAGTCATTTTTTTACTCCAACCATGTTGGCACGGGCAGGTCTTTGGATTTCAAAAACTCTGGATTCCAGATTTTCGATTGATAGCGCTGACCGCTATCGCAAAGAATGGTGACGATAGTATGACCGGGCCCCATATCCCGCGCCATTTGCAAAGCGCCTGCCACATTAATGGCGCTAGAGCCGCCCAACAAAAGCCCTTCATCTTGTAAGAGATCATAGATTAACGGCAGGGCGTCGTGATCGCTAATGCGATATTGAGCCGTGATCGGCGCTTCGGCCAGATTTGCGGTAATGCGGCCTTGGCCAATCCCTTCGCTTACTGAGCCACCTTCGGCTTTTAATTCACCATGTTCATAATAAGAGAAAAGCGCTGATCCTTCTGGATCGCTAAGAGCAATGGTGATGTTAGGGTTTTGATCTTTCAAGTATCGGCCGACACCAGAAATTGTGCCGCCTGACCCCACCGCGCAAGTAAAACCATCAATCTTTCCGCCTGTTTGTTCCCAAATTTCAGGGCCTGTTGACGTGTAATGCCCTTCAGCATTGGCGGTGTTGTCAAATTGATTGGCCCAGACAACGCCGTGAGGATGAGACGCGGCCAACTCATTTGCTAGGGTTTCAGAATAACGCACATAATTATTGGGGTCTTTGTAAGGAACGGCTGGCACGAGCCGAAGATCAGCCCCAAGCAGACGAAGCATATCTTTCTTTTCTTGGCTTTGGGTTTCCGGCATGACGATCACCGATTTATACCCGCGAGCGTTGCCGCACATGGCAAGGCTAATCCCTGTATTCCCCGCTGTGCCTTCAACGATTAAACCGCCTGGCTTTAATAAACCATTGGCTTCAGCGTGTTGAATAATGCCGCGCGCTGCCCGATCTTTCACTGATCCGCCTGGATTCATAAATTCGGCTTTGCCATAAATCTCACATCCCGTGAGATCACTGATTTTGTTTAATCGGATAAGCGGTGTATTGCCTATGGCTTCCATAAAGCCGGAATAGATATGAGGCATGAAAATCTCCAAATTTTGATCCTCTATCTAGTACAGATTAGCGATAAAAATCAAATATCTGTCGATGAAGAAAAATAAAACCCTTTATTGCGGGTTTTCTGAAAAATAACTTTCTCTCATAAGGCGGCAATGGCACTATGATATTTCAACTATTCAGCAGATGATCGATGGCGCGTTTATATATTTTGAGGCATGGGAAAACTGAACTGGTCAGCGCAACGGGTATTGATTTTGATCGTAACCTTGTTCAACGAGGCGAACGCAATTCAACCCAAATTGGTCAAATGATTGCTGATCATATGCCAAAACCGCAATTGATCATCTTCTCACCTGCCAATCGGACGCGCCAAACGGCTGAATTGGTGATGCGCGAATTGCCCGATGCTGAATGTATAGAAGACCGCCGCATCTACAACGCCGAAGGTGAAACCTTGTTTGATGTGATCACCGATCATGGTTTTGATTATGAACGGGTAATGCTGATCGGCCATAACCCAGGATTAATTGTCTTGTTGCATTTGTTGATGGCTGAAGATGGCAATCGTGGTAGCCATTCCATTGTCGACTTTCCCTCCGCGTCATTTGCGGAAATGGTGTTTGAACCTGATACTTTTGGTCAGGTAAATCTCGACAGTGGCGTGTTGATGCGCTTGTTGCGACCACGCGATATGACCACAACAAGCGCTTAATCGATGGTTACGCTCCGGTGAAGGCTTGCAAACCTGTTTGCGCCCGCCCCAAGATCAGCGCGTGAATATCATGGGTGCCTTCATAGGTGTTGACCGTTTCCAGATTAGCAACATGACGCATGACATGATATTCTTCGGAAATGCCGTTGCCGCCGTGCATATCACGCGCAACACGAGCAATATCAAGCGCCTTTCCACAAGAATTCCGTTTGATCAATGAAATATTTTCAGGCGCCGATATGCCTTCATCAAGCATCCGCCCAACCCGCAAACATGACTGAAGACCAAGGGTGATTTCGGTCATCATGTTAGCCAGTTTTAATTGGATCAACTGATTGGCGGCGAGAGGGCGGCCAAATTGCTTCCGATCAAGCGTATATTGCCGCGCCGCGTGCCAGCAAAATTCCGCCGCGCCCAGCGTTCCCCAAGCGATGCCGTAACGTGCTTTGTTGAGACAAGAAAACGGCCCTTTCAAGCCTTCCACCGTTGGGAAAAGATTTTCTTCAGGGACAAAAGCCCCATCCATCATGATGGAGCCTGTCATGGACGCCCTTAATGACAATTTGCCTTTGATCATAGGGGTTTGAAAGCCATCACCAGCGGTGGAGCGTTCCACGATAAAGCCGCGAATCTTGCCATCCAGTTTTGCCCAAATCACCGCTATATCAGCAATAGGCGCGTTTGAAATCCACATTTTCGAACCCGTGAGTCGATAACCACCATCGACTTTCTCAGCGCGGGTGATCAGTGAACCAGCGTCCGAGCCATAATCCGGTTCGGTCAAGCCAAAGCAACCAATCATTTCACCGGTGGCGAGTTGAGGCAGATAACGCTTTTTCTGATCTTCTGTGCCAAAACTGTTGATGGGGTGCATCACCAAGGATGACTGGACGCTCATGGCGGAACGATAGCCGCTGTCGACACGTTCAATTTCACGGGCGGCAAGGCCATAGCAAACATGATTCATCCCGCCGCCGCCATATTCTTCTGGAATGGTCGTGCCGAGCAATCCCATTTCACCAAAGGCTGTCATGATGCTTCGATCAAAACTCTCATCACGATAATCAGCGATTACACGAGGCATCAATTGGTCTTGTGCAAAACGACGGGCGCTTTCCATCACCATGCGCTCATCGTCGCTCAGCTGCTGGTCGAGTAGAAAAGGATCTTCCCAATTAAAAGGTGGTTGAGACATCAGAAACACTCCGGAATTTTTCTTAGAACCTAATCGCATCTGGACTTGTCATCAATAGCCTGCGACAATATTTTTTTACAGCATTTATGGAACCCATGAAAAAAAACCTGTTTCTTAGATTATTTCTGACCATTGGCCTCTTTTGCTTGGCCGCAACCGCGCATGCTTATCAAACCTTGCGGGTGGATGGGGCAACTTTTACCTTTGAAACAGGCAAGATTGACCCAGAAACCTTAAATGGTTATGCCAGCGATCTGACGGTTTTGTTTGATGATGGCAAACGCATCACCGCCAAAAGATATTTGCTGAAAACAAGCACTGCTGCTGATGAATTTACGGTGGAGCGCTTTGAAATGGATGGCATCGTTATTCGTGATGATGACGCGATGGTGGTGATTGATGACATCAATTGGTCTTCGATTGTTTTCCCAACTAATGCTTCGAGTTTTCGGTCTTTAGACCTTGAGTCTTTTGATCATCTGAAAGACATTGGGCGGTTGGTGATCAATGCCATCACGGTTTACAGCAATAATAGGCCGATGTTCACGGTCGATGCTTTGCTGGTGGATGGGGAAAATGTTGATTTTCCTATCCTCACCAATACGCCAGTGCAGAACGTCACAATTGATATTCGCAACGCTGTTTTTGATCGCAATATCGATCAGTCTAACCAAGAATTTCAGCAATTCCTTAATCGCATCAACCGCGATGATTTAACCTTAAACGCACGGCTATTTTCAAACGCGGTTCCCAAATCAGATCGACTTGATACGACGGTTGAAATGGTTGTTTCTTTGCCGGACGCTGGAACGATTGAACTGGATATCGGTATCGGCGTCTTGAATTCATCGCTCATCATTATGGACGCGGCGATGCAAAATCAAGGCGATGATCTTGATGATGAATTGTTGGGGATGATGCTGGCTGGCGGTTTGTTTAATGGGATGTGGCTGACAATCGACGATGATGGATTGTTATACGTGTTGTTGGATGATTATGGACGCGACCATAACATTACCCGCGATCAAGTTATAGATTCGATGATGGATGAAGTGGCTTATACATTGGGCAGTTTTGCCCCTAATACATTTGCCAATATCGCGCCGGCTTTAAGACGGTTTTTGGAACAAGGCGGTGCACTGAACATCAGGTTAGCGCCACCATCTCCAGCGTCCTTTTCTGCCTTTATTGGTTTTGCGGCGGTGCCCGATACAGCCGCGCAAGCGCTGGGTCTGTCGGTTGAACATACTCAACCTTAAATAGAATGTTTAATTATTCGGATATTTTCTTCGCCGCTTGTTTGGCTTCCCATAACACCATTTTTTATTGTAAGTATGATGTTGAAGTACGGCCTTAAAATAATTGTTTTAATTGGATTATTATTGTTCTTGGCGGGCGGAATCTATGCCCTTATTCCGCATCTTAAGCCTAACAATACGGCTTTTGCGCCAGAGACGCCGTCTTCCCATGTGTCCAAACGCTTGAAAGGAATTTTTAAGGGGATGGAGAGTGGGTTTTCAAATTAAACCGACCCAAATACCGATAAAGCGAGCCAATAAGAAATGCTCAAATGGGCGCAAACCCAGCAACCAATAAGATGCTCATGGAGACCATGCTGGTAAAAAACCGAGCGATATTCCGATCTTTTTTCCGGCTTTCGGTTTCAAAAAAATAGAACGCGTTCGTTTTCATGCTAGGAAAAACGGGGGTGTACATGACCAAAACTCCTTAAAGATTGGCTAAGCCTAATCCCCCTTGCAAAAAACATGCACGTTTTGAAGGTT
>CAYNQW010000114.1:0-6052 GCA_964399415.1 uncultured Hyphomicrobiales bacterium | reverse complement strand
AACCAAAAATGCAAGAGATCTATGAAAATCCAGTTTTCGGTCAGTTTATTTCCATCCCGGCGATAGAGATCAATAACCCGCATATCACCGGGGGTGTTGCTTGCGGGCATCCCCATGAAACCGCCAGTTGGGGTGAGCGTTAAGTTCGGCCAGCCAAAAAACCCACCATATGACCCTTCGGCGATACGAGCGACATGACCATTGAAAATTCGATCTTTGAAACCGGCGCGAAACGGACCTGAATGTTGTTGGGCATATCGCTCGATGGTGTAGGTGGCGCCAATGCCCGCAGGCCCCCACCAGATCATGTCTTCGTTCCAACTGCGGCGCAATTCATCGACCAATGGCTCTTCTCGGCCTCCTTTCCAGGTTTTGATGTCATTGACCATGTAATTGATCGCGTCCAAGGTTTTTTTACCTTCTTCGGGAGGTTGCGGGGTCAACATCACCCCATCATGCGTCATCGGGCCAGGTTGGACTAAATGCGCCCCTGTCTGCGGTGGAAAAGGTTGCAACCCAGCCTGCATCATCAAATGCGGGATATCAAAATACATGGCGGTTTCAGCAATCTTGCCTTCCAAAACACGATGAAATTCAGCGTATCGCAACATCGCAATCTTGCCCGTAGGGGCGATGCCAAGCCAGGGTTGATCGAACAGCCCCATCAAATGCCCCATGGACGCAACCCAAACGCCAGAATCACCCTCAAGCGAGTTTTCACCGGCCATGAAAATATCAAGGCGACGCTGCATTGGCGCTAAGGCTGATTTAAGAGGCGACCAGAACTGCTTTGCCACCGCTTCTGCCCCAATGATTTCGTTGAATGGATGAAAGCCACGCCAGCGGTAATCTTTGCTGGTATTGGCTTTGATCAAGGTAATGATGTCATCACCTTCGGCTTGATCGAGCCCCAAATAAAACGCGCGTATCATCTCTTTTTCGGTTTGAAAATTGGGCATGGTGACCTGCGCTTTTCCTCAAGCAAACGTTAATTTTAATAAATACCTTGCCAATTAGAAAAGCCCATGTCTAGAGTATTTGCATGCGTATGCAAACAGCATGATAAAAATCGGTGCAAGCCTAATTCGAAAGCGGGGGAGTCGCGATCATGGCTGAAATCCAGTTGCTCAATCTATCCAAGCGATGGGGTGATTTTGTTGGGGTTGATCGCTTTAATCTAACCATTGCCGACAAAGAGTTTCTGGTGCTGCTCGGCCCTTCTGGTTGCGGCAAGACTACCACCATGCGGATGATCGCCGGGCTAGAAGAAGCCACCGAAGGCGAGATTTTGATTGACGGCAAGCGCGTCAATGATCTTGAGCCAAAAGATCGCGATGTTGCCATGGTTTTTCAGAGTTACGCGCTCTATCCGAATATGAACGTCTATGAAAATATCCGCTTTCCATTAAAGGTGCGCGGCATTGATCCATCCACCCATGATGCTAAGGTTCGCCGCGCGTCAGCGATGGTGGAATTGGATGAATTTTTGCACCGCAAGCCTGCCGAATTATCCGGTGGTCAGCGGCAGCGTGTTGCCTTAGCCCGCGCCATTGTGCGAGAGCCAAATGTATTTCTGATGGATGAACCTTTATCCAATCTGGATGCAAAATTGCGCGTTTCCACTCGCGCGCAAATTAAGAACTTATCCCATGAATTGGCCGTGACAACGATTTACGTCACCCATGATCAGATCGAAGCGATGACGCTGGCCGATCGGGTGGTGGTGATGGAAAAGGGCGTGGTGCAACAAGTCGGCAGCCCCACCGATATTTATGACAAGCCAGCAAATACATTCGTTGCCAGTTTCATTGGTAATCCGGCGATGAACTTGATCCATGGCGAAATAAAGGGCGGGGCTTTTTCGGCTCAACACACCACCATAAAGCGTGTTGATCTTCCCGATGGTAGCATCACCCTAGGTTTTCGGGCAGAAGATGCCCAAGTGGTGAAATCCAAGGGGGATATAGAGGCGCCAATTTATTCCATTGAATTGCTTGGTGATGCCACCATGGTGACGGTGCGTATTGGTGGCGCTTTGATCAGTGTTAAAGCGGATAAATCGTTCCGCGCGGAAATTGACGACATGGTGCATATCCATGTTCCGGTCAATAATTGCCATTTGTTTGATGCCAAAACAGGTGAGCGGATGGGGTCTTAGGACCATAACTTCTCGCGAAAGCGGGGCAACCGGATGCTACTTGGGCATCCAGAAAACAGGGAGTGAAAAAATGTTGTTCAAAAAATTAGCATTGGCCAGCGCAGCGATTCTGATGTCAGGGTCTGCAATGGCCGCGTGTAAAATTGATGGACGTGTTAGCATTGTGGGGAATGAATTCCCAGCGATCCATGCGGTCGCCGATGGTGCTAAAGCATGTTCAGGCGGTGAGATCAAAGCCAATTTGACGGCAGATCACCAAAAAATCAACGTTGCGGGGATGACCGGTAATCCTGCCGAATACACATCGGCGATCATTGCCAATTCATCAATCGTTGCTTTGATGAACGAAGATGTCATTCGCCCGCTGGATGATCTGGTGGCGAAGCATGGGCAGGCGCTTAAGCCAAACCAATTGATCAAGATCAACGGCAAGGTCATGGCAGTCGCTTTCATGGCGAATGCTCAACATTTGGTTTACCGCGCCGATATTTTGGAAAAAGCAGGTCTGCAACCACCAAAGACGTATGAAGATATGTTGGCTGGGGCAAAAGTCATTCGTGACAAAGGTTTGCTCCAATACCCGCTTGGTGGTGCCTATAAGGCTGGATGGAACCTCGCTCAGGAATTCACCAATATGTATATTGGCCATGGCGGTGAGTTCTTTAAGCCAGGGTCAGCCGAAGTTTCCATCAATAATGATGCAGGGGTGGCGACGCTTGAGATGCTGAAAGCGCTTAGCGAATATATGAACCCAGATTTCTTAACGCATGATTCCAACGCGACTTCTGCTGAATGGAAGGCTGGAAATATGGCGATGATGAATATGTGGGGCTCGCGCATGGGTCCGCTGAAAGACGCTGAGCAGTCCACGCCTGAAGTGGTGAAGTCAACAACTCTCGGTGCGCCAATGACTGTTGGCGGTGGTTCAACGCCAGCAACAACACTCTGGTGGGATGGTTGGACCGTGGCTAAGAATGTCTCGGATAAAGACGCTGAAGCCACGTTTATCGCGATGATGAACGGGATTGCACCGAATCGTCTTGATGACAAAATGGCACCTTTGGCCGTATGGCTGATCGACGGTTATGAGCCAACACCAGCTGCTGTTGGGGTGTTTGCCGCCGCCAATATGAACGCAACGCCATATCCGATGTTGCCATATCAAGGTCTTCTGCATACCGCGCTCGGTGCTGAAATCGTAGATTTCATGCAGGGCAAGGAAAGTGCTTCTCAAGCGCTTGCAGATGTTGAAGCCGCTTATACCGCGGCTGCCCGTGAAAAAGGCTTCCTCAACTAAAATCATCTTGGACAGGAAGGGCAAACCCTTCCTGTCCTTTTGAGATTCGAATTGGGGCATAAAAGGCATGAAACACAGTTCATTTTTCTGGTTCATTTTGCCAACAGCAACGGCGATGTTGTTGTTTATTGCCCTGCCTATTTTTTCTGTTCTGGTGCAATCGGTGCATACGCCCCATGAGGCGGTGCTGATTGAAACTGAAAATTGTGGTCCATTCGGGTGCAAGAAATCCACCACCATTGATCAAGATGCCACCCGTGCGCTCCGTGCCGAAGAACCGCTTGGGCGATTTGTGGGGCTTGAGATATATTTTGATCGGGGTCATCTCGCGATCAAAGAAGTGGTTGACATTTGGGGCAACGCGGAAAGCCTGAACGACTTTTTTGGAGATTTGAATAACCTTCCATTCTATCGGGCGATGGCCTTCACCTTGACGTTTACCTTTTCAGTAACGCCGTTGATGCTGGTCTTTGGGTTGATGATTGCTCTTGGCGTCAATGCTTTGCATCAGCGCCTGAAAGGGGTTTTGATTTTCTTTTCGCTTTTGCCGATGATTGTCTCGCCGCTGATCGGATCGCTCGTGCTTTTTTGGATGATTGATAGCCGCGGGATCATTGGCTCTGGGTTGCAATGGATGTTTGATGACCCGGCGTTATCCCTGAAAGCATCCACAGGCCTGACTTGGGTGATGCTGATCGTTTATGGCGTCTGGCACGCTGCGCCATTTTCCTTCATTGTTTTTTACGCAGGTTTACAAACCTTGCCGCAAGATACGCTTGAAAGCGCGCAGATTGATGGCGCTTCGCGTTGGCAACAAGTTCGTTATGTGATCATTCCGCATTTAATGCCGCTCATCACATTTATTGCCTTGATGCAGTTGATGGATAATTTCCGGGTTTTTGAGCCTATTGTTGGCTTTAATTCCGAGGCGCATGCCACGTCCTTATCATGGTTTATCTTCAATGATCTTGGGGGTGAAACACGATTGCTTTCTTCAGCGGCGACGTCTTCCGTGCTGACCATCATTGGGGTTTCTATTTTATTGACGCCGGTATTGATCCGCACATGGCGCGATTTCAACGCTAAGAGTTAGGGAGAGGTTTTTATCATGTCCCAATCTTACTCTTTGGCTATAAAGCGTCAGCCGCTTGGATTAAAAATGCTGATCTGGGGTTTTATTGCCTTATGGCTTGTTGTGGCCGCCTTTCCCTTTCTTTGGACGCTTTGGGGTTCGTTCAAAATGGAAGCGGATTTCTTCTCTAAAGCCGATTGGGTAAACGCGCTGACCGCGCCTCGAACCATCGCCGAACACGGCACAGCATTTATTGGCGAAGGTTATCATGGGGCGTGGGTGCAGGAAGAATTTTGGAAGGCAGCCCTGAACACTGCATTGGTCTGTTTCTTTGTGGTTTGCACGTCTTTAACCATTGGCACCCTCGGCGGGTATGCTTTGTCACGGTCGAGTTATCGTTACACCTTCTGGTTGTTGATCACGGCACTCATCTTTCGAGCCATGCCGCCAATTACGCTGGTGGCAGGGTATTTGCTGCCTTTCTTTGAATGGAATCTTTGGGGGCATCTAGCAACAACGGTGATTGTTCTTGTCGCCATTAATCAACCTTTTACCCTTTGGATGCTCCATAGTTTCTTTCAAAAAATTCCGAAAGAACTGGATGAAAGTGCTAAGGTGGATGGATGCACACAATTTCAGGCATTTCGTCATGTCATTATTCCGGTGATGTGGCCGGGGGTGATCACGACGGGGTTATTTAGTTTTCTTCTCGCCTATAATGATTTCGCCGTCACCTCGATGTTGTTGTCGAAAGAAAATCAGACCATGGTGCCTAAGATTGCAAGTTTCCTCGGCACCACCCAGACTGAAGGCAATGTTATGTTTGCGGTCTCGGCGGTGGTTTCGGCAACAGCGCCGCTTTTCATATTGGTGATGTTTTTCCAGCGTCAGATTGTTTCTGGCCTCACGCAAGGCGCGGTGAAAGGATAATGAGATGAAAGGATCACGCCCGGAACAAGCAGCGCTCAGCCGCGATACCGATATGACCAAAACCGAAGCAACTCGTGCGGTGATTGAAGGCATGGTTGATGGGCTTAATGATCACCGCATTGACGATATTGGCCAATTCTTTGCTGAAGGCTTTCGCTGGATGGGGAACACGGGATGCGGCACCAAACATGGCCTTAAAGCCTTTCAGGACAATTGGCAGAGGCCATTTCAAGCGGCGTTTTCCAACAAAACTTGTATTGATGAAGCGCGCCTTTACATGGGCGAATGGGCGGCGGCATTTGGTCGCCAAGAAGCGCTCCATTCCGGCGAGTTTATGGGCATCGCGCCAACAGGAAAGAAAGTCGAGATACGTTACATGGATTTCTGGAAAGTCGTTGACGGCAAAATTGCAGACAATTGGGTCATGGTGGATTTTCCCCATGTCTTAGCGCAACTCGGCGTTGATGTGTTCAAAGGGGAAGGTTGGGAAGCCTATGATCGGGGGGAGCGTCAACCGCCCTCACCAAAGTAACAACCGCCTTATTTAGAGTTAAAGAGGATATTAAATGGCTATTGAATATTTGAAACGCAGCAA
>CAYNQW010000113.1:0-6181 GCA_964399415.1 uncultured Hyphomicrobiales bacterium | reverse complement strand
GCCACCGTGAGCAACTACGCAGCGAATCTGATCGCCCAGACGGCTGTGTCTGCCACCACTAGTGGTGCGGTGGTCATATTGACCGCTACAGACGCGGGAACAGCCTTCTCTGCAGGAAGCTTCACGCTCAATACGACGGCATTTGCCACAGCGACAACCGTTGCAAACGATGCCGGTGGTAACACAGCGGCTGAGGTAGCGACGAATCTGGCAGCTCTTGCCGCCGCTTCTCTGAGTGATCTGTCGGTCGGTGCGTCTGGTGCGGCAATTACTGTTGCCGGAACCGTCAACGGTACGGCGGTGACTGCAGGTGATCTGAGCGACGGAACGTCAACGATCTCCTACACACAGACTCAAGCGTCTCGAGTGGACGTGTCTGGTAACACTGCGGCATCAGTGGCCACGCTTCTTGTGTCAGCGGTGAATGCCGGTGAGTCGACAGTGGGTGCGGTCGTGAGTGGTGCGGCCATGGTCTTAACGGCCACCACAGCAGGCGTTGGCTTCACTGCGAGTACCCTCAACGATGGTACAGACACAGCGAGCTACACCGCAGTGACCGCGAATGCGGCCCTTCAGGCCATCTCGTCTGAGGCTGGTGCCCAGTCAGCAATCTCGTTGATTGATAACGTTCTGGACACAGTCAACCTCGAGCGTGCAAACCTCGGAGCGGTGATGAACCGCCTTGAGTACGCGATGGATAACCTGGCTAATGTCTCGATGAATATCAGCGATTCACGTAGCCGGATTGAAGACGCGGACTACGCTAAAGCGACGACTGAGTTGGCGAGAACTCAGATCATCCAGCAGGCTGCAACATCAATATTGGCGCAAGCCAACCAGCAGCCACAGATGGTTCTGTCATTGCTGCAGTGATCCACTCTCGAGTGGTAATCGGAAAGGGGGCTTAACGGCCCCCTTTTTTTTATGGTAACGTTTGATTTTATCTGTAAGGAACTCCATTGGAAGATACTGAATTTTCATTCGGGGACATGTGTTCCGAGTGTGTCGCCTATCTGGACCGGGTGGTTCCGACATTGGCGGACATCGTGACGAGCCTCAGAGCATCGCCAGATCAAGATACTCTGGTCAAGCTCTCCCATTTCGACGAGGGTTTAGGTTGGCTCATTGAGTTTGGTTCAAAGAGCGACATGTTTTTGGTCGACGACGAGACTAGATCTGAGTTCGCCTACTTTGTTAGCCAAGTCAATGACGGCTCTAAGGCGTTTGTGGTTGCCCTAGAAAATAAAGATTACGTCGATCTAGCCGATGTTCTCGAGTATCAGTTTGTGCCTGCGATGGAGCGCCTCCGTGACATCGTCAAGGTCATGATCCCGCATTAACCGAATTCCGAGGAACACATGGGTCCGAGTGCAGATTTATTGAATTCAAATATCGCTCTTATTGAGAGCCGTCATTTTTGCCCTGGTATTAAAGATATCGATACTGACGAGTTTGTGTTTACTCCGCCAGCAGAGATCTTGGAAACCCCTGACGGCTTGCTGTCGATGCGGTGCAGCGATGATGGTGGAAATTTTTTAATTCACAGTCGATTTGATCCAATCAAAGAAGCCAACGGAATCATCGAATCTGCTTCGATTGATGACAAAATCAATGTCGTAATCCTCATCGGTTACGGGTGTGGGCATCTCGTCAGAGCATTGCTTGACCAAGTCAGTGATAAAGTGAAGATCGTTGTGGTCGAACCCGATCTGGCGGCCTTGACTTGGTATCTCATGCACCAGGACGCGAGTGAGGTCTTGAGTGATGATCGTGTCAACCTCATCGGTATCGACGATCCGGCTCATGCGGCGGCTGCCGTTATGACGCACCTCGCGCTATTGACGCTCCGGGGTTGGGTTCCGGTGATAACGCCACCGGTTGTCCGCAAGCACCCAGAATTCCTCAAAGAGTTTACTCGACAGCTTGATCAGCAGACGGCATCCCAAAAACTCGGGTTTGCTACGCACGCAGATACTTCTGAGTTGTTTATGTCGAATGCGTTTTTGAATTCTGAGTTTGCTGCGTCGGCCCCAGGAATTTTACAACTCAAGGCCTGCTGGAAAGGCCGCCCCGCAATCTTAGTGTCTGCTGGCCCATCACTGGAGAAGCAGCTCCCATTGCTTCATGAAATCAAAGATAAGTTCCTTATCATTAGTATGGGGGCATCGTTGCGCACCCTTAGAAATGCTGATATCGAGCCACACATCGTGGTCACCGTTGACCCGTTCCCAATCATGTATGACCACTTTAAAGGTCTGAAGTCAGAGGGTGCCTGGTTGTTGTCGGATACGGCTGGAAACCATCAAATTGTCAAAAATTTCTCAGACAAACGGTTATTCGGCCACTCGACCCCACAGATGGAAGAGCTGTTCAAGCACCTTACCGGCCCTCGTGGGTTAATGATGTCCGGCGGCTCGGTTGCCAACTCAGCATTTTCCGCTGCCGCGATCATGCAGGCAGACCCCATCATCATGATCGGGCAGGATTTAGCGTATACCGGAGGTGCATCGCACGCCCAGGGTAACGTGAAGCGGCTTGAGCTGACAGATGAGGTGGTGGCCGCCAACCCACAGAAATACAAAAAGATCGCGGGCTACTTCGGCGATGAGGTGATCACTGACGATAAAATGAACTCTTACCGGATTTGGTTTGAGCGGGTTATCCCATCAATCTCGATGTCTCGGGTTGTGAATTCTACTGAAGGCGGCGCAATGATTTCTGGCGCTGATAATATTCCTTTTGCGGAGATCGTTGAGGCCGTGATGCCCGATCAAGAGGTCGATTTTGATGCGGTTGTGAGTGCGCTGCCAGACTTCATGCCAGTCTCTGAAGATGAATTCAGAGGCCGTGTGTTGCGGTTACGTCGGCAAGTTTTGTCGATGCAAAAGGTCGCTGAGAAAACAGCAGACTTTGCGAAGGAGATTTTAAATAAGCAAGGTAAAGAAGGGGTGGATGAGACCCTCTTGGATCGTTTGAAGATGAAATATAACCGCTCCCTCAAGAACATGCGGCGGTTAAAGGGCGCAGGCGATCTTTACGTAACTGGATTTGTTCAGAAAGGGATCCTGTTCTTGCAACGTCGGCAGGCGCTATTTCATGAAGATGAAAAAGATGAAACAT
Source organism: uncultured Hyphomicrobiales bacterium (assembly GCA_964399415.1). Classification (GTDB taxonomy): domain Bacteria; phylum Pseudomonadota; class Alphaproteobacteria; order Puniceispirillales; family UBA1172; genus JAGWAQ01. The sequence continues at coordinate 3,061 of CAYNQW010000113.1, read as the reverse complement.
TCACAAATTATACCTATCAGTTGACGCTGATTAACGCCTGCAAACAGGCCGATCAGCTGCTGAAACGTTTCCTCTCTAGGACGCTCAACTAAATATTTGGCAGGCTTATTGCTTGAATTTCTGCAAGTGATTTTTTGACACTCAGGAATAGCGATGCATTCAAGGTCAGTCGAACGACAACGTTTTGCCAATGTGGACATCTTGCCTCAGACGAGGGCCCTTATTTGTGAAGGTGAGTTTTCCGAGGCTGAGCAATTGCTTACTGAAGCAAAGCAATCAGATCCCCTGGACCTGGCGCGTGCCCGGTTGTTGACCCACGCCGCCTTGAATGCTTGGGCTGACGCCGCCGACGCGGGGGAAAATCTGATTGAGCTCCTTTCTGGATCACAGATTTCAAGGTTCGAATATGAGTTTCTCAAGCGCATCGCTTTATGCTCCGGACGAGCGAGGCTGAAAGCTAGCTTGACTGATTTGTCTGTGGAGGATTGTTCCGAATGAATGCAGTGAAAGATTGGAATTCTGCCCGCATTGGTTGTGACGACTCGTTGCACGACGCAATTGCCCGGCTTGATCAAGCTGCGTTACAAATTCTTTTGGTGACAGACGAGTCAAATCGGCTGCTTGGTACGGTCACTGATGGCGATCTCCGCCGAGCAATATTGCGTGGTGATGGCCTGGATAGACCTGTCAGTGTCGCCATGAATTCTAACCCAACCGCGGCTCAATCAAGTTGGAGTCATGCGAGACTCTTGGCGACGATGGAAGAGCGGAAATTGCTGCAGCTCCCCGTTCTCGATGAACAGGGTGTGCTGGTCGATTTGGTCACTCTTCAGGGGCTTTTATCCCGACCTAGACAGACGAATAAGGTCTTTTTAATGGCCGGTGGATTTGGTACACGGTTGCGTCCGCTGACTGAAAATTGTCCAAAACCAATGCTCAAAGTTGGCACTAAACCAATCCTCGAACAGATTATCAGCCTATTTGTAGAGAGCGGATACCATCAATTTTTCGTGTCAACCCACTTCATGCCTGAAATGATCAAAGATTACTTTGGTGACGGATCTCATTTGGGAGCCTCGATCGAGTATGTTTATGAAAACGAACCGCTGGGAACTGCGGGTGCGCTAGGATTGTTGCCGAAGTCAGAGTTTCAGGAATCATTCTTTATGATGAACGGTGATATCTTGACCGATTTAGATCCAGTATCTTTAATGGCCACGCACGAGCGTTTGAGTAGCCAAATTACAGTCTGTCTGAGAGATTTTGAGACACAAATTCCCTACGGAGTGATAAACACGGAAAACGAGTACGTCTCACAGATCGAAGAAAAGCCAATCCACCGAGTTAGCGTCAATGCGGGTATTTATGTAGTGGGCCCCGATGTTCTTGATTCCGTTGATCGGGGGCAGCGATTAGACATGCCAGATTTGATTTCCAGTCAAACAGATTCGGGCAAACGAGTTGGTGTTTATCACGTCAATGGGACATGGCTTGATATCGGTCGCCTGGATGATTTTGAGCGGGCCCAAAGCGTTGTTAATTCTTTGTAGCCCCCCAAGTTTGTTACCGAAGAAGTAGTTGTTCGGCCAACTTAAAATCAACAAACTCGTCGATATCAACTGAGCTTTCTCTGGTCATCTCAAAGGCTAGTGGCCTCTCAGTCACGAGCTGCGAGGTCTCTAAAAAGTCTCGAGTATTTCGCCAATAAATGGCTCCGTTTAATCGATATCGTTTAGCGATGTCTTGGGACAAAGTTGAAGATAGATCAAGACCGATCAATTCTCCAGATGAAGACAGTGTGCCCGACCATTGAATCGGATGATCAAGCTCGCATACGGACACCAAGCAGGTGGATGAATGTCTTTGATATAAGGAAAACGAGTGTTTGATTTGACCGCACTGCCTGAGTGGAGAGGTTGGCTGTAACAGACAAAAATCTACGCTTGGGAATGTCTCAATCACATCGATCAAGACATCTGTACTTGACGCGCTGTCGGTTGATAGTTTATCTGGCCGCCTGTGAGGAGTAACTTCGTTTTGTTCTGCAACCCGAAGAATTTCATCGCCATCAGACGAGACAATCACTTGATCGAAAATCTCTGACTCGAGTGCTGCTTTGATCGTCCATTCAATCAACGGACGACCTGCGATCTCGAGAAGATTTTTCCTTGGAAGACGTTTTGAGCCAGCACGTGCTGGAATTATCGCGATGATAGTCATAGTGCGAGAGCTTCTTGCGCTGATAATCTTGAGTTCGCGGGGATGGTTTTACCGTCAGGTACCCGAACTCCGGGTAGGATAACGGCGCCTGCACCGATAATGACGTTTTGGCCCAGCGAAACGTCACCACACAGAGTCGCACCAGGACCAATCATGGAGTGAGCGCCGATGTCGCATCCGTGGTCTATCCGGGCACCGGTATTAACGATGGTATTTTCTCCGACCCGGGATATAGCTTGAATTATAGCCCCAGCCATGACTTGAGAACCCTCTGCTAATGCGGCGCGGGGGCTTACGATGGCGGAAGGATGGACCAGCGTGGGAAACGACCAACCATGAGTCTTGTATTTCGAGTAAACACGATGGCGTGCAATTGTAGAGTTCCCCGGGATACCAATACCGTTGATTGCAAGTGATGGTTGATGATTGTCGATATACTCGTCATCGGACTGGATACATTGCTCCAACTCGGGGAACGTCGCTTTAATTTGATTCGAAAACTCGTTAACAATCGCGTGTTTGATATCCATTGTTGGTCTAGTGATGGCAATCAAGTCAAGGAGAACAACGGCATGTCCACTTCCACCGATAATGATATCTGAATTCGAGCCTCTCATATTGGATCACCAGCCAGATAGCTTTTTGATGCTTTGGTACCCAGCAGGTCCCAATAACCGATAGCGCTTGCGGCGTCTGATATACGGGTGGTGGTCACATTCGATTCAGTGAAAACGTCACCCACAACAATATCGGTTGCGGCCACGAGACTCTCACGAATCAACCCCATTTGGCTCTGTTCCTCAACAGAAGGTTCCTTGATCCCATTTCCAAGCATTTGGTG
>CAYNQW010000112.1:0-6274 GCA_964399415.1 uncultured Hyphomicrobiales bacterium | reverse complement strand
CGCCACCAGCAAGGTCCCCAGCATAACCGGCACCATGCCAAATGACCCTGATGATCCAGCCACCGCCTCATCAGCCGCCGCCGCGCCCTCACGAAGCGATACCATCGGCGACCAATGGGTGCCAAAAAAGAAATCGATCATCGAGATTTCACTGAAAAACCGATAAGCCTCAAACAATAATGACGCCACAATCCCGATGGTTGTCAGAATCGCCAAAACCGCGGCGGCAAAAAAACTGCGCCTTAAAAAACCTTCAAAGGCAACCCGCGCTTTGAACTTTGGTGCCACCCGGAAAAATGCAAATAAAAACCCGATCATCATAACGATCATCAGCGTTAAAACCCGCGCCAATGCAACCCGGTCCATTGAATCGCGTAATTTTGCCGCCTCTGCCGCCATGATGTCATCTGGTGCATCAATATAACCAGCCGCAATATTTTGCAGCTGCGCCAATTTCAAATCTAAAAAGCTGGCAGGCAGGTTTGGAAAGGCAGTGGCCAGACGCGCCTCGGCCGCATTGAGCAGCAACGGGTCAGCCGCAAAGGCCCAAATCAACGCAAGGATTAACGCCGGTACCAATGTCCATAAAGCCGCATAGACACCATAATATTTAACAAGAGAATGTGATTTCACACCCTCAGCCACAACGCGTGACCTAATACGACCAATGGCCAGCATATAAGCCACAATGCCAAAGATCATTGTGGTGATCAGCAATGCGACATTACTTGTGAAAAATGCCATGGCCAGCCTTTCAAAACATTTATTACCAGCGCCTGCGCCTTGCGGTTACAGACTGCTCGCCATCATGTCAACACATCAAACATCTACTGGCAACCAAGCCAAAACATCCGCCCAAAGAAAGCAGGCCAGATGACCCGCCATGCAGATGAAAAAGCAGGTGCCAGTTTTTAGCTGGCACCTGCGTAACGACCAAGTGATTCGTTAAAGGCTGTTTTTCGCGGCCATCTGTTTGGCGAAATCATCTTCAGACAATGGCACAAGACCAGCCGGGAATAGATAACCATCCATGCCCATGGCCTTATCCGACACAAATTCATTGATGAATTCTTTTAATCCCGGAATAACGCCCACATGAAGTTTTTTCACATAGAAATACAATGGGCGCGCGCCTGGATATTTATAAGAGGCGATATTTTCGAAATTCAGCTCAACACCATCAAGAACAGACGCTTGGACCTTGTCCCGGTTTTGATCAAAAAATGAATAGCCAAAAATGCCAAACATGTCTTTATCCGCAACCAGCTTTTCAATGATCAGCGAATCATTCTCACCAACCTCGATAGCCGCGCCATCTTCCCGCAGTTTTTTATAACCATCTCCATCAAGACCCAGCTTTTTCCAGCCTGCCTTCATGAACAATTCGCCCATGGCGTCACGCGTACCAGAGGTTGGTGGCGGCACCATGATTTGGACAGGCTGTGCCGGCAGACCACTGGCCGCAGACCCGGTAGCTTTGGCAACATAGGCGTCAACATCTGCCCATGTTTTCAGATTGTTTGCTTTCGCGCCTTCACCAGCAGATGCTTGATTTGGCAATTCAGCGGCAAGTGCCGCCGCGATATGTGCAATCGAAATGTTAAATTTCTGTCCGGCCAAGCTGTTTGCAACGGCCACACCATCATTGCCAACGATGAATTCTTGGAATTCCACACCAGCATCTTGGCAAAGTTTTGCTTCTGAGCTTTTTATCGCGCGTGAGGCATTTGTGATATCTGGATGCTCAACGCCAATACCTTTGCAAAACAGCTTCATGCCACCGCCAGTACCGGTTGATTCAATCACCGGGGTTTTAAACCCACTTGATTGACCGAATTTTTCAGCAGCGATGGTCGCAAATGGGTAAACCGTTGACGACCCCACAATTGAGATTTGGTCACGGGCTTGGGCATTGCTTGTAATCAGCAATCCAGCCGCAAGGCTGGCAGTGAGAAAAGATAAACGCATTGGCATCTCCTAACAACATCAGGTTTGTCCGGCAGAACCGTGCCGGTCATGGCGTGTTTAGGTCACCAACATGTCAAAAAATTTACAGAAATATTACAGTTATGTGACAAAATCGGATGGTTTATTTATTCAATAAAATCAGTATGTAATTACTTTTTCAGGGATGAATTAGCGGCACAATTACAGAAAATGTTGTGGCATCTTTTAACGTACTGGTTACAGACAAGCTGCCGCGATGCCGATTCACAATATGTTTTACAATGGCAAGCCCAAGGCCAGTACCCCCGATCTGCCGCGATCGCGCTTTATCTACCCGATAAAATCTCTCGGTCAATCGGGGCAGATGACGTTGTTCGATCCCCTCACCATAGTTGGTCACATCAATTTGCAGGCGGTTTGAACTGACCTCAAACATGCTGATCTCTATGTCGGTATTTTCATATCCATATTTAATTGCATTTTCGACGATATTGACAAACACCTCGGTCATTTCATCAAAACTGCCTAACATCACTGGATTTTGCGTTTGATCGGCCCGCTGGTCAGATATGTTAATTGCCATGCCGCGCTGTGATGCTCGGCCTGTCAAACTGTCACGCACCATCAGCATCACATCGAGCAATTTTACCTGATCATCCGGCAGAATATGTTCATCAACCTCAACGCGCGATAGCGATAACAGATCGTCAATAAGCCGCGACATCCGTTTGGCTTCTTCATCCATGATGGTCAGAAATCGTGTCCGCATGGCCTCGTCCGGCACCTCACCGCCAAGCAAGGTTTCGACAAAGCCAGCAAGACTTGTCAGCGGCGAGCGTAATTCATGACTAACATTGGCGACAAAATCACGCCGCACAATTTCCAGATTTTTTTGCCGGGTCATGTCGAGAAATAGTAGCGCAACCGGCCCATCACCGAGCTGCTTGAGGCGCAGTTTAAATTCCCGGTGGATGGTCTCATCTTTTGGGTGATAGGGCATTTCCAGTTCGACCTGTTCTAGTGCCGCTTTTCGAAACAAATCGTCAAAACCGCTATCATTAATCAAATCAAAAATAGGCGCACCGATGATCTCGCCATGAAATAGCCGCCGCACCGCCTGATTTGCCGACAACACAACACCCGCACTATCTGTCAGCAACAACCCCTCATCAAGCATATCAGCCAGCTGAATAATAGCGGTACTATCTAGGGGCGATGTGAGGGGGCTTTGATGCGCCATGAGATCAGGCACATATCACTTGTGGCTGTCGTCCGGCACTTTGCGCCAGCAAAGCGAACCGATTGGCACACGCACCGTCAAATAACGGTTGTGCAGATTTATTCACATGCAATGTCAGGAATTTATCATCAATCTCAAAACGAATATCTCCAAGATAGTCTTTTGTGCCTGCGGCGAAAATCAGCGCAAATCTTAACGCTAGGCCAATGGTTACCGCCTCGGCCCGGTGCCGCACGCCAAGCAAGCTTTCCAATTCGTCGGGCCGCGGCTTGTTCTGTTTGGTGCCGACATATCGATGATACAGCGCAACACCTAACCAGACTCGTTCTTTATGCGTCATGCAATTTACCGGCAAACCCAGGACCCGCCGCGCCGCCAAATCACCGCGCATATCGCTATGTTCATGCCAACACATATCAGCAAGGTTGCAAGCCACCTCTACCAATCTGGAAAACCCCGGCGTAGGGTTAATCGCGGTTAAAGGTTGCAACAATAGCTTTAGCGCGTCTGACACACCGGCAAACCGTCCACTCGCTTCGGCAATTTCCTGACTAATCGCCATTAGAAAATCGGCACGCTGGGCATCATTCAATTCATTAATTGCAATGACCCCGTCACGAATGCTAGTGCCGCTGACCACAAGCTGGGCCACGCCGGAAACCTGAATAAGCGCGCGCACAATTTTTGCGGCAACCGGCATACTGGCCTGCCGCGATAGGGGCACCCCGTTAAAATTTGGTTTCGATTTGGTGAAGTCATTGCATAGGGCGGACACAAAATCAGATTTTATTTTTGTGCCATGCAGAACCGGCAGTGGGTAAGCTGCCCGGTCAAAAAACGCGGCACCAAAGGCCCGAAAACTGCCGCCAACACCGTATAAACGTTTGGCACGCCGCGCGGCAATCCAGTCGGTATTTTCGAATGCCTGCAAAATTGTAGCTTCATCAACATCTGATAAATGCCCGAAATTAAAGCTGATGCCATGTGTAATCTCGCCTTTTGTAAGCGCCACAATTTCGATACTGCCACCCCCAAGATCAGCCACCAGACCATCTGCATCGGGAATGTTCAGCGTCAAGCCGCGCGACACATAATTGGCCTCTTGTTGTTGTGATAATATCTGGATCGGCAGGCCCAGAATCTTTTCTGCCGGCAGATAAAATTCTGCGCCATTTTTTGCCCGCCTAACAGCCGCGGTCGCGATGGGGTAACAAGCCGCCACATCCATAGCGCGGATAATCGCGGCGAATCTGGTAATGGTTTCTAATGCGGCGTCAATCCGGTCTTGCACCAAATTACCGGTTTCATCTAGCCGCGCACCAAGCTGGCAATTCGACCGCTCATCAAAAAGCGGGGTTGGATAGCGCCCATTTTTTGCATAGATCACCAACCGCACTGAATTGGATCCAATATCAATCACCGCAACACGGTCGCTAGGTGGTACCGCATCAAGAAGACGCGGGTCAGATATCACCCCATCTTCGATCGTTGCTAGAGATGATGTGGCAGATGACATAGCGACCATCCCAAACGTCTAGTTGCTCTCTTGGGCCAGACTGCCCAGCCCCGACAAGCTGGGGTTGGACATAAAATAATCATGACAGGAAAACGCGTCATCTTCGATTTTTGGCCGCATATACCGGCCATCAGGTTGCAAAAACCATGAATTTTTCTGATCGCGGAGATGCGCCACCATGATTTGACTAGCAACTTGTTTATGTACCGTTGGATTTACCAAAGTCATAAAACATTCAACCCGGCGCCGCAAATTACGTGGCATCAAATCAGCTGATGACATGATGACATGATTTTTTGCGGATGGAAACGCGCCCCCATTGGCAAATATATAAATCCGTCCATGTTCCAGAAACCGACCAACTGTTGATCGCACGGTGATGGTCTCTGACAGCCCTTTTATGCCGGGGCGCAAACAGCAAATGCCACGCGCAACAATCTCGATAGGCACACCTGCCTGCGACGCTTCATACAAAAGATTGATTGTGCCGCGATCAACAAGCGCATTACATTTTATCCAGATACCAGATGGGTTTCCGGCGACACATGCCTCGATTTCGGCGCGGATCAGCGCTTCAAGTGCCTGCATGGATTGATGCGGCGACACAAAGCAGCGTTTTAATTTTTCCGGCGCAACATGGCTGGTCAGATATTTGAAAATTTCATAGGCATCCCGCCCCACATCCTTGTCACAGGTAAAATAGGATAAATCAGTATAGATACCAGCGGTGATCGGGTGATAATTGCCGGTGCCAACATGCGTATAGGACACAAGCTTGCCATGTTCGCGGCGCACCACCAACGACATCTTCAAATGAATTTTCAGATCAGTCAGCCCATAGGCCACCTGAACCCCGGCACGGCCAAGATCGCGCGCCAGTTGGATATTGTTTTTTTCATCAAAGCGGGCTTTCAGCTCGATTACCGCGGTGACATTTTTGCCATTTTCTGCCGCTTGGATCAGCGCTTTGACAATCGGCGAATTTGGCGTGGTGCGATACAAAGTTTGCCGGATGGCCAAAACATCCGGGTCATTAGCGGCCTGTTGCAGATAGCGCACCACGACTTCAAAACTCTCATAGGGGTGATGCACAATGATATCTTTATTGGCAATCGCGGCAAAACAATCGCCGTTAAAATCTCGGATCCGCTGCGGGAAACGCGGTTTGAACGCAGGGTAGAGAAGCTGTTGAGGCAGATACCCCAATATTTCAGAAAAATCATTCAACGCGACCGGGCCATCACTGTCAAAAAAATTCATGTCATCAATCGCCATGACTGTCTTGAGCAGCCGCCTGATTGATTTTGGCGCATCACTCGACAGGGTCAGCATGACCACACTGCCGCGCTGGCGGGCCCGCAATGCCGTTTCAAATTCATTAATCAGGTCATTCGCTTCATCATCGATTTCAATTTCCGAATCACGCAAAATACTGAACATCGAGGCAGCTTTGAGTTCATGACGTGGATAGATTTTGCCGATCCCGGCCTTAATCACCGCTTCGACCAGCAACAACCGCAGATTATTGCCGGGCAATCTGACAAATCTTGGCAAATTGGCGGGCAACAAAA
>CAYNQW010000111.1:0-6277 GCA_964399415.1 uncultured Hyphomicrobiales bacterium | reverse complement strand
AATGGAAGATCGAAGAACAATACCGCAAGAAAAAGCGCAATAAAGACGAGGTGCCAATCGTCGAGTTTCGCAACGAATGCCGCGACTTCGCCAGCCATTGGGTGGATGTGCAATCCGAAGAATTTCAACGCCTTGGGGTGATGGGCAATTGGGCCGATCCGTATCTCACCATGGCGTATTCTTCGGAAGCGGTGATCGCGCGTGAGATTGGCAAATTTCTGATGAACGGCTCACTTTTCCGTGGGTCGAAACCCGTCATGTGGTCGGCGGTGGAAAAGACCGCTTTGGCGGAAGCGGAAATTGAATATTTTGATCGCACCTCGACCACCATCTATGCGCGGTTTCCGGTAAAATCGTCACCAATGGCGGCGCTCGAAGGGGCGCAGATCATCATCTGGACCACCACGCCTTGGACAATGCCGGGCAACCGTGCCACGGCTTATGGTGAAGCGATTGGTTACGGCATTTTCCGCGTTGATGCGGTGGCCGAAGACTCGTTGGCCAAGACCGGCGATCGGTTGGTTTTCGCTGATGATTTGGCTGATAGCATCGCCGACGCCTGCGGCATCACTTCGATGACGCGTGAGGCTGATGTGCCGGTGGCGGTGTTCAAAGACACTATTCTTAAGCATCCGCTTCATGGCCAAGGTTATGACCATGATGTGCCAATGCTGCCCGCAGATTACGTCACCACCGATCAAGGCACGGGCATCGTTCATATCGCTCCGGGTCACGGGGCTGAAGATTATGTGCTTGGGATAGCCCATGGCGTGCCGGTGCCTGAAACCGTCGCCGCTGATGGCCGTTTGATGGAACATTTGCCGCATTTTGCGGGCATGTCTGCGCTCAAAGATAATCCAGCCATCACCGATAAATTGGCGGAATTGGGGGCGTTGTTAGGGCGCGGTCAAATCACCCATTCTTATCCTCATTCCTGGCGAAGCCATGCGCCGTTGATTTTCCGCAACACCCCGCAATGGTTTATTTCGATGGAAAGCCATGGTCTGCGGGGCACGGCGCTTAAAGCCTTGTCGGAAACGGTGTTTTATCCGCCAGTTGGCCAAAGCCGATTGACCAGCATGATCGCCGGACGCCCGGATTGGTGCATCAGCCGTCAGCGTGCTTGGGGCGTGCCGATCCCTGTCTTTGTGCATAAAGCCAGTGGCGAGCCGTTGCGCGATCAGGCGGTGATTGACCGTGTGGTTGAGGCTTTTGAAAAAGAAGGCGCTGATGCTTGGTTTGCTAGCCCGCCAGAACGGTTCTTGGGCGATCAATATGACGCGGCGGAATACGAACAAGTCATGGATATTGTCGATGTCTGGTTTGATAGCGGCTCAACCCATGCGTTTTTGCTCGAAGGCAATAACGATATGTCTTGGCCGGCGGATATGTATTTGGAAGGCTCTGACCAACATCGCGGCTGGTTCCATTCATCCTTGCTTGAAAGTTGCGGCACACGCGGTCGGGCGCCCTATGACAGCGTCCTAACCCATGGGTTTGTGCTCGATGAACAAGGCCGGAAAATGTCCAAGTCTTTGGGCAATACCGTCACCCCTCAAGACGTGATCAAGGAAAATGGCGCGGATATCTTGCGCATCTGGGTGGCCAATTCTGACTATTATGATGACCTGCGGATCGGCAAGGAAATTCTGCAACGGCAAGTGGATCACTATCGCCGCTTGCGCAATACGTTCCGGTATTTGCTGGGCGCGCTTGATGGATTCAGCGCCGACGAGCGCATTGCTGCCGCAGAGATGCCGTCGCTTGATCGTTGGGTGTTGCATCGCTTGACGGAAGTCGACGCCACCATTCGCAAGGCCATTGAAGGCCATGATTATCATCAAGTGTTCACCACGCTGCATCATTTCTGCAACAGCGATTTGTCGGCATTCTATTTTGATATCCGCAAAGATACGCTTTATTGCGCTGATCCCGCATCGGTGGAACGGCGGGCTTGCCGCACGGTGATGGATGAAATCTTCCATTGTTTGGTGCCATGGCTGGCGCCCATCCTCTGCTTCACGGCGGAAGAAGCGTGGCAGACGCGTTATCCCAACCCAAAAGAATCGGTGCATTTTGGCGTTTGGCGAGATTTGCCAGCCGATTGGGTTGATCAAGCCCTCGGCTTGCGTTGGATGCGAATCAGGGATGCGCGATTGGTGGTCACCGGGGCGATTGAAAAATTGCGCGCGGATGGCGTCGTCAAATCATCCTTGCAAGCCCACCCAACACTATACGCCCCTGCGGCGGTGATTGAAGCTTTTGACGGTCTTGATGCGGCGGATATTTTTATCACCTCCAGCGCAAGTCTTAAGCAAGCCACGCCGCCTGCTGATGCGCGTTTGGCTGAAGACGATGAAACCATCGGCGTGACCGTTGCTTTGGCGGAAGGCCATAAATGCCAGCGGTGCTGGAAAATTCTGCCGGACGTCAAGGACGATGAAGATGCCATGTGTCAGCGCTGTGATGATGTGGTCAGCGCCATGGGTGATGCGGCGGCGGAGTAGCCATGGTCAATCCAGAACAAACGCGGCCATTGATCCATTCCTATGGAGGGGTTTTGATTGTCGCCGCGCTTGATCAAGCGACAAAACAATTGGCGCTGGATTTGGTGTTTTTCCCGCCACGGGTGATTGAAGTTCTGCCGTTTTTCAATCTGGTGCCGGTGTGGAATAGCGGGATGAGTTTTGGCCTGCTGAACCAAGGCGGAGATGGTGTCAAAATCGGTTTAACAATCATCGCACTTTTGGTGGCGGCTGGGCTGCCGTTGATAAGCCGATCTTGGGATGGCTTGTCGCGTCTCGGCGCGGTGTTGATGGCAAGCGGCGCTCTTGGCAATGCCGTGGATCGGATAATTTATGGCCGCGTCATCGACTTTATTGATGTTTTTGCTGGCCAATACCACTGGCCTGCCTTTAATGTAGCGGATATAGCCGTGACCACCGGTGCCGGATGCTTGCTCTGGGCATCCATCAGCGGACGATCGGCACGCCACGCGGCGGAACAAACGCAAGATAAAACACCAGACAAAAAATCAGGAGATGAAATCTGATGATCAAGTCAATATTCTCACAAGCGGCATCGCTTATTCTTGGTTTTTTTGTGCTCGCGCTGATGACGTCCGGTTGCTCAAGTGTTGATGAAGCGTTAGGCAAAACAAAATCAGCGCCCGATGAATTTGAAGTGGTGGTTCGGCCACCGCTGACTCTGCCGCCGAATTTCACCCTTCGCCCTTCGACGGATGCGGAGAGTGCTGAAGCCGGTGCTGAAACAGCCTCGGCGCCCGTGACCGGAACGGACGCGGTGTCGGTTTCGGATCAATCTCTAACACAAGCCGCGCGCGCCGATGGCAGTGCATTTGATGCGCTCTTTGGCACAAGCGCTCGCCTTGAGAATATCCGCCAATTGGTTGATGATGAAACCTATGGCATTCAAATCGAACGCCGCTTGCCGCTTGAAATCATCTTTGGCGGCCAGCCTAATGTTGGCCCGAACCTTGATGCGGCGGCGGAAGCCTTGCGGATACGCCAAGCTTTAGAAAAAGGCGATGGCATTACGGCAACGCCTACACCGGCGATTGATCCTGTTGAAGGCAGTTCAATCACCATCAAATAAATCCTAGGGGGCTTGCGATGGCGGCCATGATCAGACGCTTGCCAGATGTGATCATCAACCAGATCGCAGCCGGCGAGGTGGTTGAACGCCCGGCCAGCGCCGTCAAAGAATTGGTTGAAAACGCTCTTGATGCTTCCGCCACCCGTGTTGATATTCGCCTGATCAATGGCGGATTGGATGGCATTATTGTCGATGATGATGGGCTGGGCATGAGCCTTGATGATCTCAGCCTTGCGGTCGAACGCCACGCCACGTCCAAATTGCCTGAAGATGATATTGCCTTGATCAGCCATTTCGGTTTTCGCGGTGAAGCCTTGCCATCCATTGGCTCTGTCAGTCGATTGACCATCAGCAGTCGCCAAGCCAAAGCCGAAGACGGATGGTCGATCACCGTTGATCAAGGCCAAGTCCAAGCGCCTAAACCGTCACCGCGCCAAAAAGGCACACGGGTTGAGGTCAGCCGGTTGTTTCAGAACACCCCCGCTCGGCTGAAATTCATGAAAACGCCGCGCACCGAAGCCTTGCAATGCACGGATATGATCAAACGACTTGCCATGGCGCATCCCGGGGTTGCCTTTCGCTTGTCGGATCAAGATAAGGTAATTTTGGATTTGCCCCCGCGTCTTGACCTGGGGCTTGAGGGGCTTGAGCGTGTTGGCGAGAGCGGGACAGACGCCGTTGCCGCTCGCCTTAGAATGCGGGATATTCTGGGCGGCAGTTTTGCCGATGAGGCGCGGTATCTCAACGCCCAGCGAGGGGCGGTTCGGCTGACCGGATTTATTGGCCTGCCGACCTTCAATCGCCCCACCACGGCGGCGATGCATTTGTTTGTCAATGGTCGCCCTGTCCGCGATCGCCAATGGCTGGGGGCGGTTCGCGCGGCTTATGGCGATACGTTGCCACGGGGACGGCATCCGGTGGTTGTGCTGTTTCTTGACGTCCCGCCAGAAGACCTTGATGTCAATGTTCACCCTGCGAAAACCGAGGTGCGATTCCGAGACGCGGGATTTGTCCGCGGTTTGGTGATTGGTGCGATTCAATCAGAATTGATGGCCTCAAGCCAACAAGCCACCGCCGCGGGCGGCGAAGCCATGCTGGAACAATTGCGCCAGAGCGCGCAGCAACAATCCGCTTTATCAGGGGGCAGATATTCAGGGGGGTATTCTGCGCGTGGTTATGCCGCTTCGGATCACCATGGCCTAGACCCGCAATCCCCCATCCCCTCAACAGAAAACGCGTTGCATCACCCCGATGCGGCTTTAACAGGGTTTGATCTGCCGCCCGCCGCTCGTTCCCATGAAGCGGTGTCTTCAGACCAGATTAATGCTGATGATCATGCCATGGCCTATCCCATGGGCGCGGCAAGAGCGCAATTGCACGCCACCTATATCATCACCGAAACCGAAGATGGCATTGCGATTGTTGATCAGCACGCCGCCCATGAACGCTTGGTGATGGAACGGATGAAATCAGCTCTTGATGAAGGCGGGATTAAGCGCCAAATCCTGCTCCTGCCCGAGGTCATCGAACCGGGTCGAGCGGAAGCGGGGTTGATCCTTGATCATCAAGAGATGCTGGCGAAATTAGGCTTGGTGGTGGAGCCTTTTGGTGATGGTGCTATTTTGGTGCGGGAAGTGCCAGCCATGCTTGGGCAAGCCAATGTTTCCGCTATGATCAATGACATCATCGAAGAACTGCATCATCTCGGCAGCAGCACTATTCTGGACGATAAGATCAACCATGTTTTGGCCACCTTATCTTGCCATGGATCGGTGCGGGCGGGGCGGCGGTTAAACGCTACGGAGATGAACGCGCTTTTAAGGGAAATGGAAGTCACGCCACGCTCGGGTCAATGCAATCATGGCCGCCCGACATGGATTTCCCTAAGCCTGAAAGATATCGAAAAACTCTTCAGCCGCCGGTGATCTTTTTTGGATTTAAGCGGCGTGATGGCGACCAAGGGTGCAGGCGGATTTCCCCCATTGCCGGGTTTCTAGCGGCTCAATTGTCTCAGGCAAATTCGCTGGACGGCGGCGATCATGTTCGATTGAAATCAGGGCACCATCAGCGACATGACCTAGCGTGATCAAATTGCTCAGCGCGATGAACGCCAGATCAGGGTCATCGTCATAATATTGCCAAGGCGGATCAATAAAGACCAAATCTGCGGGTTCACCGGGCCAAGCGAAATTGCGCGTCGCATCACGGCGAACGACATGAATATCATCATCGGCCTTGAGTTTTTGGATATTCGCGTCAAGGCACGCCAGCGCGATGGGGTTGTTTTCCACCATCACCACTTTTTCGGATCCGCGTGACCAAGCCTCGAGGCCAAGGGCGCCACTGCCGGCAAAAATATCCGCCACCACCACCCCATCGAATGATTTGATATAACGGCCGCCCATCAGCACGTTGAACAAACCTTGGCGCACGCGATCGGCGGTGGGACGCACCAACCCGCCGCTTGGCACATTAAGAAGGGCGCCGCGTCTTTTGCCGCTGATGATTCGCATGATGAACCTTTCGGGAAGAAGAAGACAGGCGTTTTGGAGTGGTGGATTTCCCCGCCCCAGATTTTGCCCCAGATTTTGCCCCAAATTTCGCTCTAGATTTTGCCCCAGATTGGGTCGCCTGTTCGGGGCGCAGAGCGATGCGCGGCAAA
>CAYNQW010000110.1:0-6288 GCA_964399415.1 uncultured Hyphomicrobiales bacterium | reverse complement strand
GTGCAAAATTTGATTTGAACGATGATGGTGTTGTTGTCGTAATTGGTTCTGGTGCCGGTGGCGGGACACTGTCCAACGAGCTTGCCCAGAAGGGGATTAACGTAGTTTGTCTGGAGGCAGGCGGTCGTCACTTGCCGCAGGACTATCAGAACGATGAGTGGGGTAGCTTCGGTCAGATTAGTTGGCTAGATGCTCGAACGACTTCGGGGGACTGGCGGGTAGCTAAAGACTTTTCAGGACTCCCTGCCTGGATCGTAAAGGCTGTTGGTGGGTCAACTGTGCACTGGGCAGGTGCCTCGTTACGGTTCCAGGAGCATGAGTTTAAAACTCAGACCGTCTATGGAAACGTCCATGGAGCTAACCTGCTGGATTGGCCGATTGGGCTGTCTGAGCTTGAGCCATACTACGCGAAGGCCGAGTCTAAGATGGGTGTTACACGTACAAACGGAATTCCTGGGTTGCCTGGTAATAATAACTACAAGGTGTTCGAGGCTGGTGCAAAAAAACTGGGTTACAAGAAAGTCCACACAGGTAACATGGCGATTAATAGCCAACCGCGTGACGGACGTCCGGGCTGTCAGCAGGTTGGTTTCTGTTTTCAGGGCTGTAAGTTCGGTGCCAAATGGTCCTCGGCATACACCGAGATCCCTCAGGGCGAGGCCACAGGTAATCTTGAGGTTCGTGAAAATGCGCACGTTCTGAAGATTGAGCACGACAAGTCTGGGAAAGTAACCGGTGTCTTGTATGCAGATAAAGACGGTAACAAGCATCTCCAAAAGGCCCGTGTAGTGGCCGTGGCGGGTAACTCAATCGAGAGCCCACGTCTACTTCTAAACTCAACGTCGTCTATGTTCCCTGACGGACTGGCGAACAGTTCTGGCCAGGTCGGTCGAAACTACATGCGCCACATGACTGCGTCGGTCTACGCTGTCTTCGACAAGCCGGTGAAAATGTGGCGTGGTACGACCATGGCCGGTATCGTCCAAGACGAGGCGAGGCATGATCCCTCGCGAGGCTTTGTAGGTGGATTTGAGTTTGAGACTCTGTCGCTTGGTTTACCGTTCATGGCTGCGTTCCTGAACCCAGGTGGATGGGGGCGTGAGTTCACTACCGCCCTTGATTCGTATGAGAACATGGCAGGTATGTGGCTTGTCGGTGAGGATATGCCGCAAGAGACTAACCGCATCACTCTGAACCATGACGTAAAGGATCAGTATGGTCTCCCGGCGCCTAACGTTCATTTTGATGACCACCCGAACGACATTGCGATGAGGAACTATGCGTGGAAGAAAGGCGCTGAGATCTACGATGCGGTCGGTGCCACTCGAACCTTCCCGACGCCTCCTTATCCATCGACCCACAACCTTGGGACGAACCGGATGTCGGCAAAGGCGCGCGATGGTGTGGTAAATAAGTGGGGTCAGACGCATGATATTCCCAACTTGTTTGTGTCGGACGGGTCTCAGTTCACCACCGGTGCAGCGGAGAACCCAACGCTCACGATCGTTACTCTAGCGATTAGGCAGGCTGAGTATATTGCCAAGGAAATGGCAGCGAGAACCATTTAAGAATGGTCCGCTGATACGAAGCCCGGGGCGCATTTTGCGCGCCGGGCTTTTTAATGGGAATTCGGGATGAATATAGATATTGTTGCCACGGATTTGGGTTCACTCCCCGGCGGAGGCTTTGAAGAGCAGACACCAATCTTTCGCTCAGGTCAGGCCTTGTTGGATACTGAGACGAAGGAGGCGCACAGCTATCTTGACCTAAGCTTTGATGACAAGCTTGCGTTCCAGATTGATGGTGTGATCTCAGCGGCGGAGAGCGAACGACTGATCGCATTCACCGAGAAGCTCGGGTTCAGGGAGGCGGCGCCGGGAATCCAGACTCCGCCGGGTATGAGGCAGAACACGACCGTTCATTGGATGGTGCACCCCAAAGACGCAGAGGTTTTATATAGCCGGATAGCGCGTTTTATCCCGCAGGTATTGGAAGGTCGTGGGAGTATGGGAGCGGTGAGCCACCGTTTTAATACCTACCGGTACGTGGTCGGTCAGCAGTTTAGGCCGCATCTTGACGGTGACTGGCCGGGTTATTACGTAAACCCTAAAACCGACCAGCTGGAGTGCTGGAAGAGGGGTCGTTCGATGTTGTCTATGCTGCTCTATCTAAACGGTCAGAAAGAGGGTGTAGAGGGCGGTGATACCCTTCTGTTGGAAGCGGGGCGGGTGGTAGAGAGAGTCAGGCCGCGCTGTGGCAGGGCGTTGTTCTTTCGGCACGGCATTCATCCGGCATCGGTGTTTCACGCCGGCGATGTCCTCGGTGAGGGTGCTCCGAAGTATGTGGTTCGGATCAACGTGATGTATCACTCAGCGACGATTGAGTAAGGATTATACACTCGCCGGAAAGGCATAAAAACTGAAATAACAGAAGATTTCCACAAAGTTGTCCACAGAATTTTTGGACATCTAAAAGTCAATATCTCATTTCATGGAAAGTCGGTATTAACAGCTATTGAGCTTAAATTAAGTTACATAGTATACACTATTAATATATGATTTTATTGATTTTTTTCAGGTTAATTCCCTAATTTCTTGGGTTTAAACCTTTCCGTTAAAATTAGTCTAATGAACAAATAATCAGTTGTAGTTTTCTTACACCTAAAGATTTTTATTCAACGAGATCGTGAAATTTTAGAATCTTGTATCTCCGGGTTTTATTGAGTAGTAACCACCTACTACCGTTACGCTCTAGAACCCTCGCATACTTAATGTTTAGCAAACGTTTGGGACGGTTACGGAATGGGTACACAGGGATTTAAACTCAATCATTCAATGCTCAGGGTAAAGGATCCGAAGAAGTCGCTAGATTTTTATCAGAACACCTTGGGCGCGACGCTTATTGAGACATTCGTCTTTGATCACATGGGGTTTACTCTTTATTTTCTGGGCTTCGAGGCTGGCCTGGTTAATCAAATGCCTAGTGATCGTGCTGAGCGTATCCAATGGTTAGCCAATCAGTCAGGCCTGTTAGAGTTGACCCACAACCATGGGACAGAATCAGACACGTCTTTTGCGGGATACCACAACGGTAACACCGAACCGAAAGGCTTCGGTCACATCTGTGTCTCGGTGCCCGACGTCAACGCCGCCTGTGATCGGTTTGAGTCTATGGGGGTAGAGTTCGTCAAGCGCCCCAACGACGGTTCGATGAAGGGTATCGCGTTCATCAAAGACCCGGACGGCTACTGGGTGGAGGTTTTCTCTCCAATCGATTTAACCAACGTTATTCTTGAACACACCTAGATTTAAGTTGTTCGACGTATCCCAGAGCCATGCATGGCCGCCGGATAGCGTGTAGTGTTTTGGTCTTGAATTACGAGTATGCCTCCCATATCCATTGGCTAGGGCAAGGGAGGCTAGTGTGCGCAGAGTTTTAGTTGTTGTAGATATAATTTTAGCTGTTTTGTTCGCACTATCGGTCATCGGCATCTTCGCTGTGCTGTCCTGGTCCGCGATGGATTTGGATATATTGGTCTTTTTCGCGGTCCTCGGTGTTCCATACGGGCTTCTGCGTTTTGTTCTTTTGGGTAACCCTCTACCCTTCACAGCGTTGCCGAAATCTGATCCGACAGACGCCTAACTACCCCGGGTAATCGACGCATTGGTTGCATAGGCCATGGATCTCGACCGTAGAGTGTTTCGGTGTCAATCCGACATTTTCTGCGAGGCCATGGAGCTTACTTTCAAATTCAATGTCGATGATTTCTGAGACTCGGTCGCAGCTATCGCAGATTGCGAAACTCGTTACTTGGTGTGATCCGCAATGACGAAGTTGGCATGCGACATAACTGTTGATGCTCTCCAATTTGTGTATCAGGCCGGAGTCGATCAGCTTTTCGAGCGCACGATACACCTGAGGTGGCGCACGTAATCCAGCGTCAGCGAGTTGCTCAAGAATTGAGTACGCACTCAGAGGGTTTCGATGTGATTCCAGTACTTCAAGCACCAAGGATTGATTTTTTGTTAGCTTAGGCTCTGTCAAGTGATTCACCTCCGAAACCTCATCCTGAACCGATGTGCGAACGGTGTCATTGAAACGAGAAAGAGCGCCACCGACGCGACCACAATACTTGGCCCCGAGGGGGTGTCTAAGTTCAGTGAACCTGTTAGCCCGAGTACGACCGCGAATACGCCAATCATCGATGAGGCGAGCATCATCTGTCCCGGTGATAGCGAAATGCGTCTAGCTGTCGCTGCTGGGATAATTAGCAATGAGGTAATCAACAAAACGCCAACGATCTTAATTGCCACCGCAATTACCGACGCGATTAAGAGCATGAAAATGATCTCCGCACGCTGTGGGTTTAAACCCTCAGCCTCAGCGAGCTCGCGACTGACAGTCGCAGCAAACAAAGAGCGCCACGTAAAGACCATTGCTATGCCCGTCATGGCGAGTGTGCCGGCGATGATGATTAGATCGCGATGTGACACTGCTAAGATATCGCCAAACAATAAACCCATAAGGTCGACACGGATCCATGTCATTAGCGAAAGCACGACAAGCCCCATTGCAAGTGACGCATGCGCCAGTATCCCTAAGAGCGCGTCTGAGGATATGCTTGAGTGTCTTTGCAGAAGGAACAGTGTGACCGCGATCAGAGTGCAAACGAGAAACACAGATAACTCGAGATGTAGTTCAAGTAAAAAACCAAGTGCAATTCCCAAGAGTGCACCGTGTGACAACGTGTCACCGAAATAGGCCATACGTTTCCAGATGACAAAGCACCCAAGAGGGCCCGCCATTAGAGCAAGTCCGATACCTGCGAGGAGCGCACGTATGAAGAAATCGTCAATCATGACTGCACCCGGTGCGATGTTCGTGTGCGATTGATCCATCAGCGGAATGCTGATGGTCGTGGTGATGTTGATACAGCGCGATGTCTGCGTTCCCGCGAAGGCCAAACAGCGCCTGAAACTCATCTGATTGCGATACGGTCACCGGTGTGCCGGAGCAGCAGACATGTCCGTTGAGGCAGATGACCTGGTCAGTTTTGGCCATGACAACGTGCAGATCGTGAGAAATCATCAGAATCCCGCAGTTAAGATCATCTCGGATTGTTCCGATGAGTTGGTAAAGCTCATTTTCTCCAGAGTAATCAACGCCCTGTACAGGTTCATCGAGAACGAGCAGGTCTGGTTCACGTGCGATCGCGCGGGCAATTAGTACACGTTGAAACTCGCCGCCTGATAATGAGCGGAGTTCTTGGTCCAACAAATGGGAGATACCTGTCGCTTCAATTGCGTGATGTTGTGCCTGGATTGATGGCTTACCTGTTAACTGAAAGAAATGTGCGACATCGAGCGGAAGCGTCCAGTCGATCATCAGCTTTTGTGGGACGTAAGACACTTGAAGGCCTTGTTCCCGAAAAGCCTCGCCAGTGGTTGGTTTAAAAATACCAAGAGCCATTTTTGCTGTCGTGGATTTGCCGGAACCGTTTGGACCAATGAGTGTGACGATCTCGCCTTGGCTGACTGACAGTGAGACGTCGCGTACGAGCCATCGATCCGCTGCTTGATAACCAGATTTGGTCAATTTGATCAATGGTTTGTCTGCCATTTTATTGTCGATCCTATTTAACGAAACTTGCGTAATGTTATATCATAACACTTTCAAGGTGGGAGAATTCAGTGATTAACATGCTCTCTAGCGCGCTTGTATTGCTCGTGATTGTGGTTTCATCAGAGGTTCATGCGGATCGTTTGCGAATTGTGTCTTCAATCGCGCCAGTGCATGCCATTGTTGTCGCCGTCGCCGGCGAAAGAGCGCACTCTTACTTGTTGCTACAGGGATCAGCGTCACCACATCATTTCTCACTGAAACCGTCTCATGCCCAAATGTTGCAAGAAGCCGACTTTGTTGTGCTCATTGATTTCGGACTTGAGTCGTTCCTTCAAAGACCTGTGCGTTCAGTCGCAGGCATTACAGCGATTGAATTAGCCAAGTCGCCCGGTATTCAGTTGTGGGAAACACGAGAGATTGGGGTGCTGTCGAGCGAACATGGAAAGTCACATTCGCACCAGTACGATCTCAGCCACGAGAGTCACCATGATGATTTGCACCTATGGCTCGATCCTCTCAACGCAATCGCCATGGCGGATTACTTGGCAACAGTGCTATCGACTACCGATCCAGATGGAGAAACGATATACAGGGAGAATTCTGAGCGCTTTAAAAAGCGGGTAGAGAGGGTGACCGAAGCAATTCAAAGGCAATTATCGCCCTATA
>CAYNQW010000109.1:0-6332 GCA_964399415.1 uncultured Hyphomicrobiales bacterium | reverse complement strand
AGGCCATGATCGAACGGAGCATCGTTGAGCGTGAAGAAGCCAAAGCGGCGGAAGATGAAGCCAATGCTGATCCTTCAAAAGTTGCCAAAGATGCGCCTCAAGAAGAGACCTTCGCCACCACGTATTATGAATTTGCCGGCACCTTCACCACCAATCTGGAAGGGTCGCGCAAAATGATGCAGGTCGGCGTGGCGGTATCAACCCAATATGACGACACCGTGATGCAGAATGTCGAAGCCCATGAATTGGGTCTTCGTTCAGCGGTCTTGGCACGCCTCGGCAGTTTCACCGAAGATCAAATCAAAGG
Organism: uncultured Hyphomicrobiales bacterium; assembly: GCA_964399415.1. Classification (GTDB taxonomy): domain Bacteria; phylum Pseudomonadota; class Alphaproteobacteria; order Puniceispirillales; family UBA1172; genus JAGWAQ01. The sequence continues at coordinate 6,025 of CAYNQW010000109.1, read as the reverse complement.
TGAAGCCGGACGCAAGATGGTGGCCGAATCCTTGAAAGAAGTGCTCAACGCCGAATTGGAAGAACTTGAAGGCTTTGGTGGCATCGAAAAAGTGCATTTCACGTCTTTCGTGTTGCAATAAAAAGATCAGGCGAGGCTTAGAGTGACATCTACACGCAAATTAAGCACCAGCGAAGTCAACGCGCTTATTGATGGCCTTCAGCAAGAAGGCACAAGCGGCGTGGCCGAAGCCGATGTCAGCCAAAGCGAGGACGTGCGCGCCTTTCAATTTGGCTCCGATGACTTGTCTTTGCTGGGCGATTATTACGCGCTGCGGATGCTCAATGAGCGGTTTGCTCGCCTCGCCCGCAGCGTGTTTCTGCCGATGTTGCGAATTCAGCCGCGGATTTCATCCTTTCCGCCTGAGGTGAAGACCTTTGATGAATATATTGCGGATGTGGATAATTTCTTAAGCCTGTCTATGTCAAAAATCGAAGAGTTGCGCGGCAGCATGATGCTGGTGCTCAACCCTTCTTTTATTTCGATCCTGACCAATTCCTATTATGGCGGTAAAATTTCCACCCTTAAAAACAGACGGAATGAATTTACCACCACCGAAGAGCGTGTGATTGAATTGGTCAATGACGGGCTTAACCATGCCCTTGAAGAAGCATGGAAAGACCTGACCCGCGTCACGATTCGTTCCAGCACGCGTGAAGTAAACCCGCAATTTGCGTCTTTTGTCGATGGCAGCGATTTGGTGATCATTTGTTCCTTTGTGGTGCAATTGCCCAATGTTGATGCGGCGACTTTTGATATTATTTACCCTCTGCAAACCCTGAAGCCCATCGCCAGCCAGTTGCGGTCGCGAGTGCAAACAGACCTGATTGATGATGACATCACCTGGCGGGAACGCATGGAACAAGCGGTGCTCGAAATCCCCTTAAAAATTATCGCACAATTGGGCGAACCCACGGTTTCAATGGGCAAGTTAATCACCCTCAAACCGGGCGACAGTTTCCCGATGCAGATTAGCGATGGCGTTGATGTGCTCCTTGAAGATCATGTGATTTTCACCGGAGAAGTCGGCGAACGAAATGGGCAAGTTGCCGTCAAATTAACATCACAAGTGAACAATTAACCCTGCTGAGAAGAGGACAGGATCATGGCCGAAGAAAACGAAAGCATTGATGCTCCAGAAACCGCTGCTCCAAGCGGTGGCAGTGATCGCGTCAGCGTCGACAATCTACGGGTGCTGGAAAATATTGACGTCAAACTCACCGTTGAGGTTGGCAGCACGGAAATTCGCATCCGCGATTTGCTGCGCTTAAACGAAGGCTCAGTGGTTGAATTGGATCGGCTCGCCGGTGATCCTTTGGATATTCTCGCCAATGGCACGATCATCGCCCGTGGTGAAGTGGTCATGGTTGGGGAACGCTTCGGCATCCGGTTCAGCGAAATTGTGTCTCCAGAAAAACGGATGGAGAACCTCTAATCTCATCATGTCAGTTTTCTGACGCCACAACAGTTTAGACCTGTTGATTTGATTTTTTATCATTATATATCAGTAACTTATAATATTAGATTTTGATTTGGCATGACTTTTGCCTCTCTTGTTCAACGCAACAAGCGGGGTAATAATGGTTTCCATTTTTGACACAAGCCAATTTCTAATCATCGGGGTATTTCTGATTGCCTTGATTGGTCTGATGTTGGTTTTGCGGCGGTTCCGTGATCCGCTGGCCGCGCAATTGGGCGGCCAACGCCGCATCGCCTTGGTCGAAGATACATCCATTGGTGCCGGTGAGCGGATTAAATTGGTCACCATTGATCAAATGCCATACGCCATCATCACCACCAAGAATCAACAACCGGTGGTGGTGCCGCTGGATGAACCAAAGATACGCGCCAGCAAAACTGACAGCAAATCCACCCCGCCTGCAAAAACCTTAGCCGCAAGCGCCGCCGATGACGCGGAAACCCTGCCCTTCCTGCAAGCCATGAAGCAGGCACGCTCGCGCAACCCTAAATTGGGATTCGATAAATGACCCGTTGCCTTCCCCTCTTGGTCGCTCTTCTTGGCGTTTTCGTCCTATCAGCGTTTTCAGCGCATCCTGTCTTGGCGCAAACTGGTTTTGACCAAGCCTTTGGCGGGATGCCTGCCTTGACCGTGAGCGATAATAACAACGGCACCGCCACCTATTCGCTGTCCTTGCAAATCTTGATGCTGATGACGGCGTTGACGGTGTTGCCATCCTTGGTTTTGGGGATGACATCATTTACGCGGATCATCATTGTGCTGTCGATTTTGCGTCAAGCGCTCGGCACTCAACAAACGCCGCCCAATCAAGTGCTGATTGCCATCGCCATGTTCTTGACCTTTTTCATCATGGCGCCAACCTTTACGGTGATTTATGACCAATCGATTGCGCTTTATCTTGACGGTAAAGTGGATGCGCTGACCGCGTTGCAAACCGCCAGCGTTCATCTCAAAGCCTTTATGGTTGAAAACACCCGCATCAATGACTTGTCGATGTTCTCGGAAATGGCTGGGGATGAACCTTACGCCAATAACAATGACGTGCCGTTTTCCGTCTTGCTCCCTGCTTATATCACGTCAGAGTTAAAAACCGCCTTCCAGATTGGCTTTCTCTTGTTCTTGCCTTTCTTGGTCATTGACATGGTGATCGCGTCTACCTTGATGTCGCTGGGCATGATGATGCTGAGCCCGATGCTGGTCTCGCTGCCGTTCAAATTATTGCTCTTCGTGCTGGTGGATGGCTGGGCCATGACCGTCAGTTCGTTGGTTGCCACTTATTCCGTCCCTGTTTGATTGCCCCCTAGAGGAACCCTGCCATGAGTTTTGACCAGAATGTTGATTTTTTGCAGATGATGTTCATGCATATTCTTATGACCGCAGGGCCGCTCCTTAGCGTCGCGTTGGGCATTGGCCTTTTTATTGGCATCATCCAAGCCGCCACCTCGATTAACGAAATGACCTTAAGTTTTGTGCCTAAACTTGTCGTGGTGTTGGTGGTGTTTGGTCTGCTCTCTGGCTATATGCTCAACACGCTTTCCGGGTATTTTGCTTTTACCTTTGATCAAATTGCGGCGATGCATTGATGATGACCGACCTGATCATCGCGGGCGCCAATGGCCCTTCCCTGCCGGGGCTTGATCTGCAGATTATCATGGCGTATCTGGCGAATTTTTTTGTCAGCAGTTTACGGATTGGCGCGTTTATGTTGGCCGCGCCTTTCTTTGGATCGCGCTGGGTGCCGCTTCAGATTCGGATCATCATGTCGATTGCCCTTGCGAGCGCCATTGCCATTAAAGCCCCGCTTCTGCCAATCGAATTGATGGCATCACTGCAAATCATCCCCATCATCATGGCGGAAATCAGCATTGGCCTGACCGCAGGCTTGATCTTATCCATCTTTTTTGGCGCGGCGATGCTGGCTGGTGAGAAAATCGCGTCATCATCCGGCTTGAGTTATGCCGCGCAAATCGACCCCAATGCTGGCGGTCAAACCCCGGTGGTCAGCCAAATCCTTTACCTGTTTTTGATGATTGTCTTTGTCAGCATTGATGGTCATTTGATCGCTATTCGCTCAATGCTTGAATCCTATCGCTTGATGCCCGTGGGGTTTAGCCCTGATCCTGAAGTTATGGTCAAGGCCGGGATTGCCGCGGCGGGGTCAATGTTTTTTGCAGCAACCATCATCATGGTGCCGATCACCACGATCTTGCTTTTTATCAACACATCCATTGGGATTGTCACACGCGCCGCGCCGCAATTAAATTTATTCTCCTTTGGATTTCCGATTTCTTTGATGGGCGCCTTCGCGATTTTATATTTTTCGGCCGATTATCTCGGCTCTGCGATGGTCAATCTCACCGATGAAGCCATCGCCCATCTACACCAAATGATAGGGGATATGCAGCATGGCTGAAGAAGATGACAGCCAAGAAAAGACCGAAGACCCCTCCCAGCGAAAACTGGATAAGGCTAGCGAAGAGGGGCGCGTTCTTTCCTCGAAAGAGATGTTTGTCTTCACCGGCATTGCGATTGGCTGGTTGTTGATTTCATCGATTCCGTTTTTTGGTCAAGACATTCTGCAGGCTTGGTCGAGTCTTTTTATATTCGATCATCCATATATGCTTGAAAACTTATGGATGAGTCGGGTGCAATCCATCTTTTGGACTTATGTGATGTTTGCCATTTTAGTGGGCATTCCCATTTTGCTGGTGGTCTTGCTGACGCAAGCGGCGGTGGGCGGCATTAATTTTGCCCCGAAAGCCATGGCGTTCAAAGGCAATAAACTCAACCCCATCAGCGGGTTAAAACGGATCATTTCAGTTAAAGGCCTTGTTGAATTGGGCAAATCCTTGCTGAAAGTGATTTTGCTATTCTCGATTGGCGGCATTTTCATCCATCTCTATATGCCTCAGGTGTTGCCCTTATCCCTCAGCACCCTCAACCAATCGCTTGAAGTCATGCTCAATGGGTTCCGATACCTGATTGGCGGCATGATCATTGTCTTGATGATCATCGCGGCCATTGATTATTTCTGGCAGCGCCACACCCATATGCAACAGATGCGGATGTCGAAAAAGGAAATGAAAGATGAAATGAAGGAAACCGAAGGGTCGCCGGAAGTGAAATCAAAAATCCGCCGCATGCAGATGGAGCAATCCCAGCAAAGTTCGCGTCAGCGTGAGGCCTTGGAGAATATTGGCGAAGCGACCGCGGTGATCGTCAACCCAACCCACTTTGCGGTTGCCCTGCGCTACCGCACCGAAGAAGGCGGCGCGCCGGTGATCATCGCCATGGGTAAGGGTGTTCTCGCGGAACGCATCATTGACCGCGCCAAAGATCATAGCATCACCGTCTTCCAAAGCCCATTATTGGCACGTGCGCTTTATTTCACCGGCGATATTGGTGCAGAAATTAGTGAAAAGTTATATAATGCTGTGGCGGTGGTCTTGGCTTATATCTATCGCATTGACCGCGGTGAGATCATGCCAGAACCAGATGTCGTGGTGCCACAAGACCTGATGTTCGATGAACATGGGCAAGCCTTGAACGCATAGCGGATGCTGGCCTTATTAACCGATGGAGAATGCTAATGCCTCGTTACCGTCACCATAGCCTCGGCGAATTGATCAGCACCATTTCATTTTTTGGGGTAGCGGTTTACCTGACTTTATCTGGATTTGATTGGCAGGATCAGGGACAGATGATGCGGGCTTGGCTGTCTTGGTTTGCCGCCTTGCTTTGTTATATGGGCGCCCTCCGCTTTCGAATCGCGCAATTGGTGTTAAGCCTTCAGCACCGCCTGGAGAAACGTGATGCGAAAAACTAGCCTAAGAGCAAGATCACCACGTTCAAAGCGCGTCAATTGTTTTGATTGCGTTCATCATTTTATCACTTACGAAAAACCACGGCCTTATGGATGCCGGAAATTTGGGTTCAAAGGCCCGCGCCTCCCCGCCATGACGGTTTTTGAAGTGACTGGCACGGAATGTGCATATTTCACCGCGCAACGGTTTTCTGACAGCAATGGGAAAAGGACCCAAGGGAGACATAAATGAGCACGCCACCTAAGGGAATTGAAGATAGCATTAAACTGGCATTGGACGCTGCTGACGCCGCCACCGACGTCACTGCTGAATTTGGCAAGATTAAAAATAACAATAGAGTGCTGGAGGATAACGTGAAGAAAATTCATCGTTCAACAACCATCATTTTCTTTAGCGCCGTTACCGGAGTGGTGGTGTCTTCTATTTTTGCGGGATTGGTTTACTTCCGCACCATGTCTGACCTCAAATCCGTGACCTCCACCAGCCGCGAAGCGCTAGTGGTGTTTGCTGAAAATGTTAATCAAGTCAACACCACCCTCACCAGCCTTGAAACCGCGCTCAAAACCCAAGAAGCTCTTGTTGCCCAAAACAACCAGTTGATCACCGAATTGCAAACCCTCAATGAAGGCATCGCCTTTACCCGCGACAGCATTGTGGCCAGCATGAAAGCCACCAGCGACGC
>CAYNQW010000108.1:0-6396 GCA_964399415.1 uncultured Hyphomicrobiales bacterium | reverse complement strand
CGGAAATCCCCGGCGCGGTGGCTTGGCCCAATCAACGCCATTGGAACATGGAATCAATCTATGAATATGGCGCGCGCGCTGGCTTCTGGCGGCTTCATCGGCTGTTCACCGCATCCGATATCCCCGTCACGGTCTTTGGGGTGACGACCGCGCTCGAACGCAGCCCCGCCCAGACCGAAGCGATGCTGACGGCGGGATGGGAAGTCGCTTGTCATGGGCTGAAATGGATTGAGCATAAGGACATGACCGCCGATGAAGAACGCGCCCAGATCAGTGACGCCTATCGCCGCCATGAAGCGGTGACGGGCTCAAAGCCCCAAGGCTGGTACACCGGACGTTGTTCAATGAACACCGTGGGTCTGGTGGCGGAAGAAACCGATTGCCTTTATCAATCGGATTCCTATGCCGATGATCTGCCTTATTGGCTGCCAACGCCCCATGGTGAGCAATTGATTATTCCCTACACCTTGGATGCTAATGATATGCGTTTTGCAACCCCGCAAGGGTTTAACGCGGGCGATCAATTCTACAATTACCTGAAAGACAGTTTTGATGCGCTTTACGCCGAAGGCTGTGACGGCGCGCCGAAGATGATGAGCATCGGGCTTCATTGCCGCTTGGCGGGGCGTCCCGGGCGGGTGATGGCGATCAAACGCTTCATCGACTATGCCCAAAGCCACGCCCGGGTCTGGTTCGCCACCCGTGCCGAGATCGCCACCCATTGGCGACAGCACCACCCCGCGCCATCTGCACGCCTTCATCCCCATCAGATGGATAAACCGCAATTCTTAGAATTGTTTGGCTCTGTTTTTGAACATTCGCCTTGGATTGCGGAAACTGTCTTTGATGGAGAAATGGGCGCGGTTCATGATCACGCCCCTGGTCTGTTTGCGGCGATGGCGCAAGTCTTCCGCCGCGCATCTGACAAGGATCGCATGGATGTTCTGCTGGCGCATCCTGATTTAGCGGGGAAATTGGCCGCAGCGGGTCGCCTCACCGAAGCGTCCACCGAAGAGCAATCTTCAGCAGGGCTAGATATGCTCACCGATGAAGAACGCGAACGTTTCACCGCCCTCAATACCGCTTATCGTGATCGGTTTGGCTTTCCCTTTATCATCGCGGTTAAAGGGCTGAATAAGGCCGACATACTCGCGGCGTTTGAACGGCGGATTGACAACAACACCGATAATGAGTTTGCCACCGCTTGCCGTGAAGTGGAAAAAATTGCTCGTCTTCGCCTCGATGCTATACTACCGCAATAATTGGCTTACCGTTTAAGGACCACATGATGCCTGCCTCTTCCTATTATGCCCCTCGTGGGGGATTGCCGCCGCAACGCGATTTTAAGGGTGATAAATCACGCTTTACGCCAAGTTATTTGATGATTGATAAAATTGCCCTGACGGATATTACCGCCAGTTTATTGCCTCAATGGCGCGAGACAAGGCTCTGGGTTTTAGCCCGACCGATGACGGGCTTTTCGGAAACATTTTCGCATTACATTATGGATGTGGCGGCGGGCGGCGGCTCTGATCACCCTGATGACGACGCCATGGCTGAAACGGTTTTGTTTGTGGTGGCTGGCGAAGGCGTTCTTACGCTTGATGGTCAAACTCACGCGCTGACCCCCGGCTCTTATGCATTTATCAGCCCTTCGTCGTCTTGGAGCATCACCAATTCAGGGCAAGAATCCCTGATCTTTCATTGGATACGCAAACGTTATCAAGCGGCGGATGGCATTGATATGCCCCCTAGTTTTGTCACCCATGATGACGCCGTTGAGCCAATCGCCATGCCCGACACCGGTGGCAAATGGGCAACCAGCCGTTTTGCTGATCCTTCGGATTTACGGCACGATATGCACGTCAATATCGTCACCTTTCAACCGGGCGGCGTCATTCCTTTTGCCGAAACCCATGTCATGGAACACGGGCTTTATATGCTGGAAGGCGAAGCGGATTACTACGTCAATCAAGATTGGATTCCCGTGGAAGCAGGGGATTATCTCTGGCTTCGCGCTTTTTCGCCGCAAGCTTGCGTCGCCAAAGGCAATGGGCCATTTCGCTATCTGCTCTATAAAGATGTGAACCGCCATATGCCGCTGACCCCCGGGGGGTTATTGCCTGCAGGAGGCCGTTAATGGCGGAGTCGCAAACCATCACCATCCTTCCCTTAACTGCAAAGGATTTTGCCGATTATGGGGATGTTCTCAACGCCAAAGACACGCCTGATGTCATGATCAATCAAGGCTTATGCGGGCGTCATCATGATCGCGCCCAGATGGAGGCTGGCGGTGGCCGTTTAGGGGTTTCCGTCTTTGATGCCGTGCCTCGGGAGTTGCCATACACCTTAGACCTGATGGAACGGCACCCTTTGGGCAGTCAATGTTTCATGCCCATGACCGAGCATCCGTTTTTGGTGATTGTTGCCGATGATGATGATGGCAAACCAGCGCAACCCAAAGCCTTTATGGTGCCGCCCCATACTGGCGTGAATATCCACCGAAATGTTTGGCATGGGGTGTTAACGCCGCTCTTCAGCCCGGGATTGTTTACGGTGATTGACCGTGTGGAAGGTGACGGCAACAACCTCGAAGAACACTGGATTTCTCCGCCTTATATCATCACCCGTTAAACCCAGCGGCCAATCGTATAGCGGCGTTCGTCTTCCAAATCAGCCGGGAGCTCTGGCCGGGATAAGTTTTTCGCCTTGCCCCAACCGATGGCGTTGAGCATGGTTTCATCGCCTAAGACCGATGCCGGAACAGCATCTTGATCAAGGTTGGTCCATTGGCCATGCTCCATTTTCCCCCATATGACTTCGCCGGTGCTGTCCATCCAATGAATAGAAGTCATCATGCTGATGCATTGGCGGATAAACCCGTGAGTCTTATCGGCCTGTTCTTCCAATACATCATCCGGTCTGGTGGCATGGATATTGACATGCCGAAACTGGTCTATGCGATCGAGCATGGCAGGGTCTAGGATCGTCATCCGATTATTGACCCCAAAAGCGATGGTGCGAGGGTCTTCGCCAAGCGGCACGTCATTGTCCAGAAATTCAAAATGCACGGTCTTGTCGCGCACACCCGCCCATGAAAAGAACAATTCCGGCATGCCTTTATAGGCTTCGATATTGTGATAGAGCAAATCATCCACGGCTTTATAGCGTTGAGTGGAAAGCCCACGTTGCCACGCCCGCTCGACGGTTTCTTGAGGCGGCGTGATCACGAAAAAAAGGTAAACCGTGTCGCCAAAACGGGTCAGCAATCGGCTTTCGTATTCACCATCATGGCTGACCATAAAACTGTCAAACCGAAACCGATCAATCAGCATATGAGGCACTTTATTTTGGGTGGATTTTTCTGCCATCAGATGGTCAAGTTTAAGATCAATCATTTCCAATTCCATGCCCGTCAGCATGGCGGCGTATTTGTAATCATCGCCAAGGCCATCGTAATCAAGCAAGTATTTGCGCCAATAGTCTGGGCTGATGAGGGCAAAATCTTCCCATGGGATGCCCATTTTTTCTGCTAATTTCCGTTGATGAGGGCGGATGGTGCTTTTGCCTGCCGCCGATGCGCCTTTGGTGTTCATGACGATCCGCTTGTTTTGACTGGGCAACAACCGATAGCCTTCTTCGCGCACCGCGTCATAAAAGATCGGCTCAATCATGCGGCGAATTTCAAGACTGCCATAATCTTGGCAAAACAGCCTCAGCGCCAAGCCAGCCATCATGTCATCATCAAAGACAAGCCGGCCACGTTGCCCCAAGATCGATTGACCCAATTCAGCCAAAGCGGAAAACAACGCCGCCTTCTGGGGGTCATCGGTTGATTTTGATGCCCTCAGCCAAGCGTTGATCCGTCCAATTTCATCTTGTTCTGGAGGCGGGGCTTTTGTTTGTTTGGTGGATTGCTTCGGTGCAAAAACATGCCACCAAGATTTAGGTTTTTCTTTCGAAGCCTTCGTGTTCTCTTCTTCAACCTTGCCTTGGATCATGGTGATCAGTTGTGTTTTGGCTTGGGCGCGAAAATCATCATATTGCTGGTTAAGAGCGTCAATTTGTGGAAGCAAATAACTTTCATGGATTTGCTTAACCATGCCGCGCAATTGCAAGCCAAGAAATTCATAACTAGGGCCATCAGGCACGGATAATTCTGCCGTGACCCGCACCAGCAATTCATGAACCGCCATTCGTTCCAGTTTCAGATCAACAAGACGCGAAATAGGCAAACCTGTTAGGCTTGCCGCTTCCTGCGCGTCTTTGTAATTGACCCAAGAATTGTCAGCATGAAAGAGCGTGATTTTGTCACTAAGGCGATGGGGGATGGTGGATTCAAGCCCAGGATTCCACGCGTCAAATGAGGTGGTGTTTTTGAGGTTATTGGCGGGATCCGTTTTTATGGTCTTGGTCATGGGATCGCCTCAAGAAAAAAGCCGGAGCATGAAGCCCCGGCTTTGTGTTTTATGCTTCAGCAGGCTTGCCTTTGATCTTATCAAAGATAACCTTAAATAAGGGCAAGAGGATCAAAATGATCGCGATGACCGTAATTGGCCCTGCAATCGGACGGGTGAAGAAAATGCTAAAATCACCGTCGGACAACAACAACGATTGCCGCAATTTAGGCTCAGCAATCGGCCCAAGGACAATCGCCAATACGGCAGGCGCAACAGGGTAATCAAGGATACGCAAGAAGAACGCTCCAACCCCAACAATCACCATCAGCCAAACATCAAACATATCCATATAAGCGGCGTAAGTGCCGACCAAAGACAAGACGAAGATCAATGGCGCAAGAATGGTAAAGGGCATCCGCAACATCCACAGGAAGACCGGGATGAAGGCCAGATTAACCAGAACCGCCACCAAGTTGGAGATGTAGAATGACCCAATCAACGGCCAAACAAAGTCAGGCTGATTAGCAAACAGAAGCGGCCCAGGCTGAAGCCCCCAGATCACCATCCCCGCCAGCAGTACAGCCGTGGTGGGTGATCCTGGAATCCCAAGCGTCATCATGGGAAGCATCGCGCCCGTCGAAGCAGAGTTGTTTGCCGCTTCTGGTGCAGCGACCCCATCAATGGCGCCTTTACCATATTCTTTTGGATTCTTGGACAGCATTTTGGTGACGCCGTAAGACATCAATGAGCCTGGTGTTGCCCCAGCGGCGGGAAGAATCCCAACGAAGAAGCCAAGCAATGAGCCGATAATTGTTCCGCGCCACGCTTCTTTGTAGCGCTTCATGGCATCAATCATGCTCGCCCAAGACACATCCACCTGAGACATGGAACTGCCATAACGTGAGGTGTTGATCGTCCAGATCATCTCGCCAATACCATAGACCCCAATCGCAAGCACCAAGAAGCGAATGCCATGGGAGAAGCCGGTAATATCAAAGAAAATCAGACGCGGTTCACCGGAAACAATGTCAAAGCCGACCGTTGCTAAAACAAGACCAAAGCAAATTGAGAACAAGGTCTTCGGAATATCATCACCGCCCAGCCCCACAAATGTGGCAAAGGCCAGAAGCATCAAGGCAAAGATTTCAGGATTGCCGAAAGACAACGCCACTGAAGCGAGCAATGGTGCAAACGCGGTAAACAACACGTTTGATACCGTGCCGCCAATGAATGAAGCCAAAGCAGCCGCTACCAACGCGACATGGGCCATGCCTTTCATCGCCAAAGGACGGCCATCGAAAGTGGTCGCCACCGCCGTTGATGCCCCCGGAATCCCAAGGGTAATGGATGAGATCGCGCCGCCATACATGGCACCATAATAAATCGCCGCCAAGAAAATCATCGGCGACGTCGCGCCACCCGTGAAACTTTGAATCACAAAGGTAAACGGCAACAAAATAGCCACCCCGTTAACGGAACCAAGGCCAGGCATGGCGCCAACAAAGAGACCAACAACAACACCAATGATCGCCAACCCAAGGTTAATAGGCTCTAGCGCGATCAAAATGCCGTGGAATAGAGAAAGTAGTATTTCCATTTTTATTTTTCCTCCCTACCGGATCGCGCTCTATAGGAAAATGTCATAAAGCGGGATGAACAAAGGCTCTAAGTACCCCTTCGGCAAGACAATCCGCATCGCAATGTCAAAGAAGAAGAAACTAAAAACCACTAAAGTGACGGAAACAAATGAGGTCACCATCCATCCATGACGCCCCAAAAAGCGCATGTAATAAATCATGAAGACCAAGATACCGCCGTAAAAGCCAATAATATGAATCAGGATCAAGAAACCGAGCAAACCAGCCCCGACAAAGAACAACGTGCGCTTGCCATAACTGTCTAGGAAAGGTTCCTCAGAAACTGAAGGTGGGGATTTCTTGCGGTACCAGTTGATGCCAATCCAGACGCAGCTGATCAGCATGATCAATGATAACCA
>CAYNQW010000107.1:0-6448 GCA_964399415.1 uncultured Hyphomicrobiales bacterium | reverse complement strand
AGCGGATATATCCCTCATCACCACGCTTTGCCGCTAGGGGTTTATGCCGATGATTATGTCGCTATTGCTGAAGGGTTGATCGGCACCCCGTATCGTTGGGGTGGCCGCGACAGCATTGGTTTTGACTGCTCGGCGCTGGTGCAATTATCGCTTGCCGCCAGCGGCGTTACGGTGATGCGCAATTCCGGCGATCAGGAAAAAACCATCGGCACAACGCTGTCCGATGTTGAAGACTTGCGCCGCGGTGATCTGATTTTTTGGAAAGGTCACGTTGGCATCATGGCGGATGCTGACACTTTACTGCACGCCAATATGCACCATGCCATGACCGCCAAAGAACCCTTGCGGTCAGCCCTGCCGCGCCTTGAAAGCACAGCAGGACCAATCACAAGATTAGCGCGTCCTTAAGTTTTCGTTTTTGCGGATAGAATTGGCCCCAATTTCCACAACAGCAACAGCGATGGGATCACCATGGCCGCGGTGATGATGAAAAACACACCCCAATCACCGCCCAGGCTATCCACCAACCAACCGGAAGAAGACGCAAAGAACGTCCGCCCTGCCGTGCCAATCGACGCCAACAGCGCATATTGGGTGGCGGTATACCGGCGATCCACCAAGAGCGAGATGAAGGCCACAAACGCCACATTGGCAAAGGCGCCGGCCAGATCATCAAGCACCACCGCCAACGCAAACAGACCCGTGGATGGCCCGACCCAAGCAAGCACCGAAAACAGAATATTGGTCGATGCCATGGCAATGCCGGCATAGAGCAACGCCTTGACCGAACCAAACCGCATTGCCACCAATCCGCCAATCAGGGTGAAAATCACCGTGGTGATCCAACCAAGTCCCTTGGAATAAAGCGCGATGTCGGATTTGCTGAAGCCTATTTCTTTGTAAAAGACAATCGACATTTTGCCCATGAAGGCTTCGCCAATCTTAAAGAGAAAAACAAAGGCCAAAATCGCAAGGCCAATCTTGAACCCATTGGCGACAAAAAATCCGGTCAATGGTGTAACGACGGTGTCTTTGATCCACACCACCACCTTTTTGATGGGATCGTCGCTAGGCAACGGGTTTTGCTGTTCTGGTGCGTTTTCGGGAATAAGCACCAAGCCGATATTCATCACCAGCATCAAGCCAATCATCACGATAAAACTATTTTGCCAATAGAGCGCATCACCGGCGGCTTCAAAAGCGTCAGCCACTTTCAACATGACCAAGCCGCCGAGTTTGAACCCTGTCCACCAGCCGATCACCGTCACCGCCGCGCCTGCTGTCATGCTGGCGGTTTCATTGGCGCGCACTTGCTCAATGCGGAAAGCATCAAGGGTGATGTCTTGCGAGGCGGAGGCAATCGCGATCATCAACCCCAGACCAACAATCATCGTCAGGTCTTGACTTGGGGTTAATTGCGACCAGCATAATAACGCCAAGATGATGACCGCTTGGAAGATCACGATCCACGCTTTGCGATGGCCTAAAATATTGCTCAAGACAGGCACTTTGATGCGATCAATGAGCGGCGCCCAAAAAAAGTTAATCGCATAGACGCCAAAAATCAGCCCCGCGAAGCCTACCGCCGTTCGGCTCAAGCCATCTTCGCGCAACCATAAGGTTAAGGCTGATCCAATCAGCACCCAAGGAAAACCGCTGATCATCCCGATCAGCAAAATTCGGAACATCCGGCGGTCATGATACCCCCGGAGAATGGAACTAAGATCCATGATTGATCCTTTCGTTAAGACAAGAGATAATGGTCATAACAAATGTTGAATCCAGCGCATCCCCCTTTGGATTAATGGCTGTTGGAACGCAACCTTTCAACCGCTGAAACAAATTCATGATGGCCTCTGAAATAAAAGCAATCCTTCAAAACAATAACGGTATTGTCACCTTTGATGGCATGGCGGTCAAGGCTGGTTTTGGGCGCAACGGCGTGGTGAAGGCGGCGAGCAAAAAAGAAGGCGATGGCAAAACCCCCATGGGGCGTTGGCCTCTACGCCAGATTTATTATCGAGCCGATCGCGTGTCATTGCCGCCCTTGGCTTTGCCTTGTGTTGCCATCACCAAACAAATGGGCTGGTGCGATGCCCCGGATCACCCGCAATACAATCAATTGGTGCCTCTGCCTTTTGCGGATTCCCATGAAATTTTATGGCGCGACGATCACGCCTATGATGTGATCATCCCGCTTGGTTATAACGATGACCCGCCAATCGCCGGCAAGGGCAGTGCGATTTTCTTTCATCTTTTGCATGAAACCCGCGATGTCACCGAAGGCTGTGTCGCCATTGCCCCTGATGCCATGATGGCGATGTTGCCGCGGCTCACCCCCCAGACAACAATGTTGATCAGCGGCGATTAGCGGTTCAGAATCGCGTCAATATGCTGTTGGCGTTGGCGTAATTTCGCGTTGGTGGGGCGCATCGCCGCCATCACCCCCTGCTTTACCCGCCCGAGCCGCACCATCACCAAGGTCGAGATTAAATTAAGGCAAATCTTTTGCGCGGTGCCAGCTTTCATTCGGGTAGACCCCGCAACCGATTCAGCCCCTGTCAATAAAGTAATGCCGTAATCCGCCTTCGCCACAAGCGGGGCATTGGCGTTATTGGCAATGCCGATGGTCAGCGCGCCTTTGGCCTTTGCCGCCTCCACCGCCGCGCAAGTAAAAGGCGTTGACCCTGACGCCGCCAAGCCAATCAGCACATCTGAAGCGGTGATCTTTGCCGCCACCTCTTGGTGAGCCGCCTCGGCATTATCTTCAGCGTTTTCCACCGAGCGCATTAACGCCGCCTCGCCACCAGCGATGATAAATCCCAACCGATCTTCCGGCCAATCGAAGGTGGGGGTTAACTCCACCCCATCCTGCACGCCAATCCTTATGGATGTGCCAGCACCGGCATAAAACAACCGACTTTGCGCGTCTCCTTGAAGGCGGGTGACGATGGCTTCGGCGGCGGCCTCAATTTCGGTTAATGCGGATTGAACCGCGGCGGCGGCGGCGTGTTGATCTTCTGCCATGACCGCCAACGCCGCCTCATTGCTGAGACGGTCAAGCCAGCGGCTTTCATGCGGTTGTGATTCCGTGGTTGAATTGCGATTGGTCATACCTGACGATACAATGGATCAACCGCGATGGAAAGATGAGGACGCCAAGATGGACGCCCCAAATGATAATACCCCTGGATGGGCAATCATTGGCTTGATGGCTGGCACCAGCGTTGATGGCATTGACGCCGCCTTGATCTATACCGATGGTGAGCGCGTTATCCGGCGCGGCGCGGCCGAAACATTTGACTATCACCCGCAAACCCGCGCGGCGATTTTTGCCGCTTACCAAAACCCGAATCGCATCCCCGAGGATTTGCCGATGCGGATTGCGCGCGATCATGCCCATGCGGTGGAGCGGTTGATGATCACCAGCGGCGTGCAACCTGATCGTATTGGATTTCACGGGCAAACAATTTTTCACCACCCGGATCAAGGCATCAGCCTTCAGATCGGTGATGGGCAATATCTTGCGGATCGCATCGGGGTGCCGGTGGTGCATCAATTTCGCCAAGCCGACCTCGCCGCTGGCGGGCAAGGCGCGCCGCTCGCGCCCATCTATCACCAAATGATATTGAGTGATCTTGGCCTGAAGTTACCCGCCGCCATGGTTAATATTGGCGGCATCAGCAATGTCAGCCTTTGGGATGGACAGACTTTGATCGGTTATGATTCTGGGCCTGGCAACGCGCTGATCGACGATGCCATGGCGCGGCTTACAGGTCAGGCGTTTGACCAAGACGGGCAAATGGCCGCTAAGGGGCAGGTTGATCAGGCTTTTGTCGAATCATGCCTTGATCACCCGTTTTTTCATCAATCGGGCGTTAAATCGCTGGATCGCATGGCGCTTTATGATTGGATTGATCTTTCGGCCTTAGAACGGCACAGCACCGCTGATCAAATCGCCAGCCTCACCGCCCTGACCGCGGCGAGCATTGCGGCGAGTCTTATCACCAATCTTCAGCATGAACTTCAGCACGTGGTGGTGAGCGGCGGCGGCAGTTTGAATCCCACCTTAATGGCTATGATCAAAACCTACAGCAACGCCGCCATTTCCCGCCTAGATGATCACGGCCTTGACAGCCGCTTTACCGAAGCCGAATTGATGGCGGTTTTGGCCGCCCGGCATGAGCGGGGATTGCCGATCACGTTTCCGCAAACAACCGGGGTTGAGGCGCCGATGACTGGCGGTGAAATGCTAATGCCGCGGCTAAAATAATAACCGCTTAACCCATCAAATCAGGGCATCGGAATCCGGCACATAAAAAGGCCGATAAGCAGGAGCGTCTGGCAACAGGCTGCGGATATCGGTGAAGGGAAACCGCCGTTCCAGCCGATACGCTTCGGCGTAATGACCTTCTGGGGCGTTGCATTGCGCCGCGCGAAAGCGATTGGTGATTCTGGCGGCGTCAACAAAGCGATGGGGGCTTTGGCTGGTATGCGCCATGATCGCTTTCTCTTTGGCGGCCATATGCGGCGTGATATCAACATAAAATTCCGGCTGAAACCCCACCCCCATCAAGGTATCGGCGATCAGAATAGGGCATCGAAACCCTGCCGCGTCTTGTACATAATGCGCCAAGGCGCGGTGGTCAGGATGATAATCTTCTGGGCCATGGGTGACGATTATATCCGGTTGGCTGTCGTTGATGGCTGTTGTGATCACTTGCCGCGCGTCCGGTGCCATGACCAACCCACCATCCGGCAAACCCAGCCCTTGCGGAACACCCAATTCCGCTAAGCCTGTTTTGGTTTCCTCCGCCCGTTGAGCGGCAAGGGCAGGCCCAGGCTCGCTTCCGCCTTTCGCGCCATCAGTGGCGACAATCAGCGTCAACCGATCGCCACGGGCTTTCATGGCCGCCAAGCAACCATACATAAAGATTTCAAGATCATCGGGATGGGCGCCAATGGCTGTGATATTTAACACCTTCAAATCCTTTTCCAAATACGGTTTAATATCAGCATAATCAAAAGGCCTGAAATGACCAAGATCAAACCTGTTTCACCACCGCATCACGGCTATATCGAAGGCTATTATGGCCGCCTGTTGTCATGGCAGGAGCGGCATCGGCTGATTGATCATTTGGCTGATCTTGGCATGAACGCTTATTTCTATGCCCCAAAAGAAGACCCCTTGCATCGCTTTCAATGGCGGCAACCCTATGGCAATGACTGGCGGCAATCGTTTCGCGCCTTTGCCGCTTATGCCAAGGATAAAGGGATTCGCGTCATGGCGGGGATTGCGCCGGGGCTTGATTTTGATTTCTCCGGCCTCAATCAAGGCACCGGCGATTACGCCCATCTTTTGAATAAAGCCCAGCAACTCATCACCGATGGCGCGGATGAAATCGGGGTGTTGATGGATGATATTGACCCCGGCTTCCCCGGTCATGCAGGAGACTTTCACCATGAAGGCGACGCGCATACCGCATTGGCCAACGCCCTTGGTCGTGATTTGGATGCCCCCCTTACCCTGACGCCTCGGGTTTATGCGGATGACATTGATCATGATGGTTTATACCTGCCGCATATGGTCAAGCATCTTGATGGCGCGATTCGCGTCTTCACCTGCGGCCATCATATTGTTGCCGCCGACACGGCTCTTCAGAACACCAACATTGTCAAAACTGGGATGCCTGAAGATCGGCTGATCATCTGGGACAATCTCTACGCCAATGATTATTGCCCCCGCCGCTTATTTTTAGGCCCTTACCTCGGTCGCCATGCTGGTCAAGCGATCATGCTGAATCCCACCGGCATGGTGGAAACAGACATGGTGTTGCTCGCCCTCACCCAAGCCGGCAGTGATAAGACGCTGTGGCAGGGTGTCTTGAGTGATGCTGGTGTTCCCGCAGCTTTCTTTGACCTTGCGCCGGCGTTTTGCTTGCCGCCTTTTCCTTCGGTTGACGCCAACACTTGGCCATCACCTTTGCCTATAGATCAAGGCGATGTTTTGCTGGAAGCGTTGGATGTTTTGCTTTGGAAATGGAAGTCGCCGCTCCAGCGCGAGTGGTATCCGTTTCTGATGGGGATGCGCCAAGATATTTTGCTGTCGCTGAACCGCATGAGCGCAAATCGCATCGCCAAAACCGCACCATCCATACTTGCTCCGCATCTGCGCCACCTTGCCTCAAAGGAAGGATAACCCCATGACACTGATATTTGATGGTCACAACGATATTCTGCTCAGGCTCTGGATGAACGGCGATGCCGAGGGGAAGGGCTTTGTGGAAGGCATGGACACGCATATCGACGCCAACAAAGCCAAAGCAGGCGGGCTTGCCGGCGGCTTTTTTGCCATCTTCACCCCTCAGCAAAACGCCACAGGCGAGGCAATCCTCGGCACAGACCCCATCACCATGGCCACTGCCCAGCACGCGACGGATGCGATGAT
>CAYNQW010000106.1:0-6508 GCA_964399415.1 uncultured Hyphomicrobiales bacterium | reverse complement strand
CGCCCCGATTGCCAATCTGAGTGAGTGGTCACTGCACCGCTAACGCTGGAAGCCTACATTGCGCTAACCCAGATAGTTGATAAATACTGAAAATCATAAAGACAAGGACGGACTGTATCCGCCAGAGACCCAGCGTGCTTGCCAGCTGGGCTGAAGCATTTGAAATATTGGAAAATTTTCCATCTTCAAGGGTGTAATATAGATGCAATAAAACTGTGACTTGTCAGTATTCTCCATCAACATACTGTTGTATATAAAAGTTTTTATGCATTCAAAAACGCCGGAAAAACGTTTCGGAGAGCTGTTTCAACAGGGTTTCACCCTGCTTGAACTCATGATTGCTGTCTCGATCCTGGCCATCATTATTACCGTGGCGTTCCCCAGTTTTTCTGACATCGGGGACACCCAGCGGGTGATCGGTGCTACCGAGCAGATTTACAGCCACATCCAGCAGGTGCGATCAGAAGCGCTGACGGCCAATACCACGGCCGGCATCAATTTCGGCGTGGACGGCTCGAAATCCTGGGAGTATGGCTTCAGCACCGTGAATGATCAGTGTGACCTGACCGCAACGCTGCCTACCATGGCGAATGCCTGCGTGATTGTGATCGATGATGGCGATGGGACACTGGACCCCGGTGACGGGTCAGTGGACACAGACGATCTTGTCCTGCAGCGCTTCACCAGCACGGAATGGAATGATGTCAGGGTTTCCATCGCCAGCTTCTCCAGCAGTAATACCCAGATAGCTTTTGACCCGGTGCGTGGGACCTCAACTTCGGGACAGATCAACCTGGTCAGTGGTAATGGCAAACAGTTGAGAATCAATGTCAGTTTGCTAGGCAGGCCGACCATTTGTTCACCAGGCACGCAAGTGAGCAACTACGAGACATGCTGACCATGAAGCAAAAACAGCGGCAATCAGGTTTTACAATAACTGAGTTGCTCATCACAACGGCGTTGGGCCTGAGTGTTATAGGCTCAATACTCGTGGGTTATTTGGCAACCTATACCAGTTCGATGGATACACTCGCAGCCAGTAAGATGAACCAGGACCTGAATGCCGTGATGAACCTGATGATCACGGAGTTCCGGCGTGCCGGTTATTCGGGCAACGCTGCCAGCGCCACGGATCCGACCACAAATGTGTTCCAACAAATCGACAACACGGCGCTGGAAGTCTTCGACTCCATGGCCGGAAATACCCAGATGGTGCCGGTGGGTGATGGCACCTGGACCAATGGCAGTGGCGCCACCCAGGGCAGTTGTATGGTGTATGCCTATGACCGCGATGAGGATGGCGTCGTCGATGCCAACGAACTCGGCGGGTTTCGCCTCAATGACGGTATGGTGGAAATGCGCACAGCCGGCAATACTGCTAATCCGGATACCTGCAGTTCGACTTCTGCGAACACGTGGGAAGCGCTGACTGACGGTGACTTCATTACGGTCTCTGCCCTCTGGTTCAACCTGGACAGCTCGGAATGTCTGAACACCCGGGAACCGGACAACGTTGACAATGACGGCGACTCTTCCGTCGATAATCCCGAGGAAGCGGATTGCTACGATACGCCGCTGCCCGACGCGGCCAGTGGTGACATCACCGTGGAAACACGGCAACTCAACATAACCCTCACGGGTAACCTGACCAACGACAGTTTCGTGCAGATTTCCTTGAACCAGAATGTGCGAGTGCGCAACGACCTGGTGAGGAGGCGCTGATGAGTGCATTGAATAAAGTCAAAAATCCGGTAATGCGCCGTATTGCGGCTGCAAAAACCTCCCAGCATGGCGTGCTGACCCTGGCTGTGTCCCTGGCTATTCTCATGTTGAGTACCCTGGTCACCTTCAATGTCTCCAAAGCCATTCTCATGGAGCAGAAAATCACCAATAACGACACGCGCGCCAAGATGGCTTTCGAGGCCGCCGAAGCCGGCATGCTGGCAGCCCTGGATTATATCGAAACCGACCCGAACCGGGTTGCCGGTGCCAATACCTACAATAGTGGTACAGCGTGCGGTCTGCCGGCCGGCAGCGAAATGGACTGTATTTTCGATACCGATGCCGATGGTAACGGAGATACCAATGTTGCCACTGTGGGATCGGCCACGGTGACCGTGACGCTGACGGACCTGTCCACCAACCTGACCAAAATCCGCATTGTGGCCACCGGCCGCAGTGATGACGGCAGTGCAGCACGGCAGATCACCCAGACCATCGTGACCATCAATCCGCTGCCGAATGCGCCGGACAACCCGGTGATTACCCGCGGCAGCATGATCATCGGCGGCTCAGCTACGGTACATAATCCTGAAGGTCACAGTACGATCTGGACTGGCAGCGAAATCAACATGGGGTCCAATAACAGTACTGCCACGGAAGTACCTGATGTAGGCGCTGCCGATTACCCGGTCTGCATGGACACCCCGCCGAATTACTGTACGTCACTCGTGCAGGCCTCTGAAAACGACATCAAGGGCCTGGATGTCATCGAGAATGACACCAGCCTGAGTGCGCTGACAACGGCAGAATTCTTTGAGAACTTTTTTGGTGTTAATCCGACAACCTACCGCTCGTCCCTGGTCACCATCGATACCACCGCGGCCAATGCCAATACCGATGTGGACCTGGCCACCCATGAGGTTATCTGGGTGGAAGGTAACACCACGTTTTCTGGTGTCACCGTAGGCTGCACCATCGCCGTGACCGGCAGCAATGTCTGCAGTACGGCCAACACCAAGCCCAGTATTATCATCGTGAACGGCGATGCCTCCTTCAGCGGCGGCAGCCAGTTTTACGGCATTCTCTTCGTCATGGGCAATGTACAGATCAGCGGTAATACCACCGTCAGGGGAGCGCTGGTGACAGGTGGTGACACCGAAAGCTCTACCGGGGGCAGATTTGATGTCTGGTACAGCTCGGACATCCTTGGCCGCACCTCCCTGGCGGGAGCGACCACCGGCAGTGCCGGTACGTGGAAGGATTTTTAAATCCGGGAGCGAAGTATGAAAATTTTCAGACCAAAAAATACTGGATTTGGACTGATTGAGATCCTGGTTACCCTGGGCGTGCTCTCCGTGGGCATTCTGGGGGTGACATCCCTGCAAGGTGTGATTGCCAGGCAGAGTGCGCACAACAAGGCGCGTTCAGAAGCCCTTAATATTGCGCAGTCGCGCATCGAGGATATGCGTAATTACACGAATGCGGCCGAGTCGATTACGGGATTCAACACGCTGTACAGCGATACCGCCGGTTTTGCTAACACTGCCAATATCACTGGCATCAGCACGGATTTTGTGCGAACAGAAAGAATTGCCACGACAGGCACCATGAAAGACGTGACGGTCAGAGTGGCCTGGACGGATCCATCCGGAGTCGCCCAGTCTGTAAGCCTGGATACCGAATTTTCTTTCGTGTCTCCTCGCAAGGTTGGTGACAGTGCCCTGGAAGCTTCCGAGGAAAAAGTCGACTCACCAACCGGACGTGCCCGTCTGGGTGACGGAACGGTCACCGATGAGCAGCTTGCCGATACCGGTACCGTGAACAACAACGATGGCACGAAGGAGCTGATCGATGGTTCGGACCGGCTCCTGGCCGTCGGCAATGATGTGGTCCTGACCCTGGTAGAGGCTTGCCAGACCGAAGAGGGAACTTGTGCCGACTTTGTCAGGATCAAGGGCAGGGTCTATGTCGACCGCGACGAGTTGGGTGGTCTTTCGATGGGTGCCATCAATGTTATTGCCACTGATGCAGCGTTCTGTTCCCGCAGTTATATACCTTCCGGTGGCGTTGAGGCAGACCGAGTTCCAGTCACCAATGTCACGGTTAACACGGTCAAGACCAGCGCCAGTAGCAGCGGCGAGTATGAATATTTTGACTATACCTGTTACCTGGGTGGTGGTTGGCATGGCAATGTCGGATTTATTGTTTCAGGTAATACAAACTGGGACAGTTGTGTTGGCGACCCGACATCGGCGCAGCCTTACGCTCAGGCCATTCGCGCCTCTCGTCGCGTTTATCGTGGCATGCTTTACAAAGTGGATGATGCGGAAGCCGATGGTAAGCAAAGAGTCCCTGATTCCGAACTTGTGCAGTATTTTACCCAGGGTGTCGGTGACAGCGTTGAGCTGCCAGTGCCGAACTCGGGCGATTCTACCCATGATTTTATTCTCACCGGGGCATTCAATGCCTCCCAGTTGGGTAATCCCAATCCCTGCCTCAATCTTGGCCCGATGACACGGACGGATTCCAACCTGAATGGCGCTGTAGGCGATCGTTTTGCCGGTATTCCGGACGATTTCTATTGCCTGAACGATGGCTACAGCAATGACGTGTCCACGCTCGATTTGATTCCTAGAGGCTACGGTGTGGAAAACCACCCGGGGTACGGCAACACCTGTCCTTACAATCCGGCAGATCCGCCAGCTACCCTACACCATGTCACGGGTGATATTTCCATGACGGCACCGCAGACGGATGAAAACACTACGCTGGCTAACGGTATTCTGGCCTTTACATCGGATGGTCCGGGTTCATGCACCATTGATGCCACAGCAACGTATTCCCTGCTGTTAGCCAGTTACACGAAAAGCTATGACTGTATCGTCTTTGACTGGACCACCACGGCGGATGACAACACCACCCAGTTGGAAGGTTGGACCGGTTATATCGAGGTTGATTACGACCAGTCCAGCATGAGCTGCGATCCCAAACGGATCAGCTTTTCCGACCTCACGGTGGATAGCGCTGACAATGATTTCACCAACTGTTCACCGGGTTCGTTCATTTACTTTACCGGTACTGTTATCAGTGCTCCCAACAACAGGGAATTGCAGAGTGTCACTATCAGTGATGCAGGTGGCCGTTGTGAGCTGGCAGCTGATGGTCTCAGCTTTACCTGCCTGACCGGTGAAATCGGTCTTATTCCACCGACCTGGACCGGGACTTTAACCATGACCACTGACGCCAACTATGTCTGTACTGCAACCCGTACGGGCGCTAACCCCGGAATGTTCAGCTACACGAACCAGCCCTCGGGTTTTGTGAATCTGGATATCACGCTGTCCAACAATACAAACAGTTGTCCCTAGTCCAGCAGTTCAGGTGCAGGTATCGTCTGCGCCTGATAAAACTCGCTATACTGGCCGCTCGTTATGACGGGCGGTCAGTTTCAAGTGAGCTTGATTGCCGGCTTCGGAGAGACAAGCATGTTAAAGCGCAAGCCTGAAATGTCGGGGTTTACCCTGATCGAGATGATGATCGCCATTGCGATCATCGGTATTCTGGCCATGGTCGCTTATCCTTCCTACCAGGACAGCATGCGCAGTTCCCGCCGCGCTGACGGTATTGCCGCTGCTTTGCAGGTGCAGGTGGCCCAGGAACGCTTTCGGGGTAACTGTCGCTTCTATGCCAAGACTATCGGGTCAACAGATACGTGCGGTGCCAGTGCGGCAGCAAGTACTGTGGCGACCATTTCTTCCAGCAATGACGGCTTCTACACTTTGAGTATAGAAGGTACGCCCTCAGGCAATTCCTATGTCATCCTGATTGATCCGACCGGTTCCCAGGCGGCAGACACGGCCTGTAATCCGATGCGCCTGACCTTCAATAATGTCAATCCTAATGGCGTGAAGTCGCCGACGGATTGCTGGTAAAAAATTACGAGGAAGGGAAAAAGGGAAAAAAGGGCGATCAGAAAAGCTCAGTTATCAAAGTCTCATTTTTTTGTACAACATATCAAAGCCAAGATTCTTACCCTATGCGGCATTTTAGATTCCGCTATTTCTCCGTTTTTGCTTTCTCCTCTTCTCCATCTACTTCTCCCTCAACACGCTAACGCCTCACCCTGGCTGTTCTCCACTATGCCGTCCCCGTCCTTATCCCTGGCGTAACGGGTCCTGCCGGTAAAACTGATGATGACTTGCCTGGCGAGATTAGCATCGCCGTTTTCGGGGCAGTAGGTGAAGTTGCCGTTCTGGTAGTTGGTCATTCCGAACGGGGTCATTTGCAGATATTGTTTGTTGCCGAAGGAGCGGAATTTCAGCGACCCCGGGATCATCAAAGGCTGCAGGCGGTACAACAACCGGTCGTCGCCGTTCATCTGCCTGTCGCCATTGCGGTCTGTAAAGACAATGCTGCCATCGTGCCATTGCCCCTGGCAGTGTGCGCCATCGTCACTGCGGCAGAAAGTGACCATGGTGGCTTCATTGACCGCTGTCTGGCGTGCCATGGCAATAGCGGACACGATATCGGTCATGGCAGATTCCGCGTGCCGTTTGTCCCTGGTCTCTGCAAAACCACCCACATTGACACTGACAAGCAGGATGGCGAGCAGTGCGACACACACCAGCAGTTCAACCAGGGTCAGCCCGCGCATTTGCCCATCCATGGCACCTCCTTTTTCCTGCAGTTAAGGACAGCTTTCGGGGATTGCCAAATCAACCTGGTGGCAGCATGTGCCCTGGCGGTGATTTACGGGGTTGAATGAGGAGAATTTGTGAATTCTTTT
>CAYNQW010000105.1:0-6525 GCA_964399415.1 uncultured Hyphomicrobiales bacterium | reverse complement strand
GCGTTGGCGTGCGTAGCGTCTGTTCAACGTGCTTCGCGGCATGATAAATCACATCTTGTTTGTACACATTATCTCCTGCAAGAATTTCAGGCCGCACAATGACATGGGCTCCCGCTGCTTCAGCCACCTTGGCAATTTCGGTGTCCTCAGTCGACACAAAGACATCTTTTACGTAGTGAGATTTTTGCGCAGCCTCTATGGCCCATACAATCATCGGCTTTCCATTAACTGGATGAATGTTCTTTTTCTCCAGTCGCTTGGATCCACCTCGAGCCGGAATAATTGCAATGCAATACTCCTCAAGGCTCATCTCCTGCATGTCTAGTTCGACGTTCACATGCGGGTCATCAGATGAGATATTCGCTAACCGCAGCTTGAATTCCTCCATTAAGTCTAACTGCTTAGTCTTATTCGAGTTGTGCATGCGGTAACGATAAAATGGCATGCGGAGGTGGTGAATCTTGTACTTGCTCCCCAGTCGCTTGCGTAACTCCTCCTCTTCCCGATGACGCCAGTCAGGGTTGTACATTCCAAATTCGATCAACACATCCTTGCGATACATGATGCCGCAGGATATCGGTTTCTGCTCTGCGTAAAGGCGTTCAATCTTTTCTTCACGATCATTAATATAAATGTAGTCACAGGACACACAAAATGCTTCGTGATTCGCCTGCAGATATTTCGACATAAACTGGATCATATCCGCTGATACATAGTCATCCGCATCGACACGAATCACAAATTGACCACGCGCAGCTTTCAACCCTACATTAGCAGAGCCAGCTACGCCCAAGTTCTTCTCATTACGCAGATATCTCACCTCTGGTAAGGCAGCACCGCGCCCTTCAAGGTAGTTCTTCATCACGGCTGAGGTCTCATCTTCAGAGACGTCGTCCACGACGATCACTTCGTATTTGTCACTAGCGAAATTCTGGGCCACACAACTCCGCAAGCAGCGTTCCAAAAAGCGCCCATAGTTGTACGCAGTTACGATAATGCTAACTATCATCTCCACCTCTCTCTAAATATCTCGGTGCAGCTTGACTAGGACTGGCACTAAATCCAATGATCTCTGCATAAGTCCCTATCCGGGACACCTGCCCCTCTGTGATTTCCACAATTAAGTTACAGTTCCGCAAAGTAGTAAGACGATGCGCCACAATGAAAAATGTCGTGTCGGGGGCACGACCGTCTAGTGCCTGCATTACGCTTTGCTCGGTACTTTCGTCGAGCGCGCTCGTTGCTTCATCAAGGACAAGGATGCTAGCGCTCTTGTAAAAGGCGCGCGCAATACCAATCCGCTGGCGCTGGCCACCGGACAAACGGACGCCGCGCTCTCCAACCAATGTATCGTACTTTTCTTTCCAGTTTTCGATTGTTTCAGATATCTGGGCCAATTCGGCTGCCCGGCGAATGCGATCCATGTCAATTTTTTCAACAGGCACTCCTAGCGCGATATTCTCTGCTACTGAGATGTCGGCCAAATAAATTGCCTGTGGAACATGAGCAAGATGTGCCTGCCATGCTCTCTGATTAGTTTCAGTAAGAGGCACGCCGTCGATGCAAATCGAGCCAGAACTAGGAAGAAGCAGCCCCATGATAATATCTAATAAAGTGCTCTTTCCACTTCCTGTTGTCCCGATAAGACCAACCCGACTCCCCTTCGGCACTCTCAAATTGACGGATTGCAGAACTAAGTGCGAATCGCGTGAATAGCGGAAAGAGAGATTATGTATAGCTATTTCATGATTGAAGGACAGGGGCTTGGGTGGTGGCGTGTCAAAATGCACCAAAACTGGCTCGTCCAGCAAAACTAAAGCTTCGCGAAGGGAAGCCTGTCCACCTTTCATGCTTGTCCATGCCGCATAAGTTTGTTGAAGTACTGGCAATAAGCGTTGAGCTCCTAGTGTCAACGCCCCGAGCATCGGCAAAGCACTATTTACCCCCCCCGGCCGACTTGAGAGGAAGTACACCAGAGAGGCAATCAATATCATGCCGAGTGCTTCGATGCCGAATCGCGGACTCTGACCGATGAACTGAATGCTTGCCAGTCCTTTGCGCAAGCGAACATCAGCATCCTTATACGACTTCAGATAAGACTTCTGGGTGCCATCGATTAACACGTCGCGAATGCCGCCCAAACCTTCCTGCAATACCTTTATGACTCGAGTTTGGTCCTTGCTAACCTGCTCGCTATGCTGTTTGAGACCACTACGCATCAGCGCAATAACGACTACATATATCCCACCGAATCCAAGCATTGAAGAAACTGCGATATGGGGATTGATCACAATCAAGGTGAGCAACACCCCGATAAGAATTTGCGCAGAGCTTATTAATGTAAGGCAGGGGATCACCGTATGCCCCACTACTGCATTTGCCTTGTGAACGACGAGGGCAATCACTTCACTACTATTTCGAGAGACATGTACAGCATAGGGTTGATAAAGCGTCCGTTTGTATATCTCGGCGCTAACGTCCGCTCCAATCGCATGGCTAAGTTTGGTCTGCACCCAAAGCAACAGCAGTCTGGCAGCGCCCGACAATAATGCTGCTAAAGCAAATAATACGACTAACGGTGCAACCAACTGCTCTACATTAATCAAACCTAATTTTTGCATGAGGACTGTGGCTAAAGGATTACTAGCCACGCTCTCCGGCGCTGTCAGAACCGCCAAAAATGGAACAATGGAGCCGATGGTCAGGATTTCCGTGAAGGCAGTAACGGTCATTAATAGGACAAGTCCAACCAATTGCCAATGACGTCGCGAATCGAGGTGACGCCAAACCTGAACTGCCATTCTAAATATCGACACTTCGTCAACCGCTCTGATAAGGAAAAGTCTCCTCATTCCCGGTAATCCATCGCCTTGTAGCCATACTTTTTGACGAGTTGGTCACGTTCGGCCAACTTGAGATCCTCTCGCATCATCTCTGCGACGAGCTCCTGAAAGGTCGTGCGCGGCGTCCAACCCAGTTTTTCACGAGCCTTGGTCGCATCGCCAAGCAGGGTTTCGACTTCGGTGGGACGGAAATACCGGGGGTCAACGGCCACGATGCAGTTACCTGCGGCATCGAAACCCTTTTCGCCAACGCCCTTGCCGTTCCAGCGTATTTCAAGGCCAGCCTCGCGAGCAGCAGCATCGACGAAGTCGCGGACGCTGTATTGAACACCGGTGGCGATGACGAAGTCCTCAGGTTTGTCTTGCTGCAGCATCAGCCACTGCATTTCGATATAGTCGCGCGCATGTCCCCAGTCGCGCTTGGCGTCGAGGTTGCCGAGATAGAGACAGTCCTGCAGGCCGAGCTTGATGCGCGCCAGTGCACGAGTAATCTTGCGTGTAACGAAGGTCTCACCGCGGATGGGGCTTTCATGGTTGAACAGGATGCCGTTGCAGGCATATATTCCGTACGCCTCGCGATAGTTAATAACAATCCAATAACCGTAAAGTTTGGCGACAGCATAGGGGCTACGCGGATAGAACGGAGTGGTTTCCTTCTGTGGAATTTCTTGAACGAGACCGAAGAGCTCGCTAGTGCTCGCTTGGTAGAAGCGGGTTTTCTTCTCCAACCCAAGAATGCGGATCGCTTCTAGCAAGCGTAGAACGCCCAGCGCATCAGAATTGGCGGTGTACTCGGGCTCCTCAAAGCTCACGGCAACGTGGCTCTGGGCGGCGAGGTTGTAGATTTCGTCCGGCTGAGTCTGCTGAATTATGCGAATCAGAGATGAAGAGTCCGTCATGTCGCCATGGTGGAGGAAGAAGCGAACTCCTTTTTCATGGCGATCCTGGTAAATGTGGTCGATGCGATCGGTATTGATTAGTGACGTACGGCGCTTGATACCGTGAACGATGTACCCTTTGTCGAGAAGCAACTCGGCAAGATAGGCGCCGTCCTGGCCGGTAATGCCGGTAATCAAAGCGACTTTGCTGCTTTGTGCCATAAATTTAGTCTTTCAAGGAGTTAAGGTAGCTGGCGTAGGCCTCGGCAATTCCTTTGTACAAGCTTGTTTTCGCCTGCCAGCCAAGTCCAGCCATTTTGGAAACGTCGAGCAACTTCCTTGGTGTGCCGTCGGGTTTGCTGCTATCGAAAACAATCCTGCCAGTGAATCCAACGACGTCCATGACAGTCTGGGCTAGTTCGCGAATAGTGATGTCATTGCCGCATCCCACGTTAAAAATACCATCGCCAATTTGCTGCTCCATTAGAAAGACGCAGGCATCTGCCAAGTCGTCGACGTAAAGAAATTCGCGCCGCGGCTGACCGGTTCCCCAGACGACGTATTCAGAATCGCCTCTTAGCTTGGCTTCATGTGCTTTGCGGATCAGTGCCGGCAATACATGGCTGTTCTCCAGATCATAGTTATCGTTGGGGCCGTAGAGGTTGGTCGGCATGACACAGACAAATCGGGTACCATGCTGGCGATTCATGCTTTCGCAGAGCTTGATGCCGGCGATTTTGGCAATGGCATAAGGCTCATTGGTTTTTTCAAGAGGGCCAGACAGCAAATACTCTTCTTTGATGGGTTGTGAACAGTCACGGGGATAAATGCAGCTGGAGCCAAGGAAACACATATCTTTGATACCAGCCATCACGGCACCGTGAGTCACATTGTTCTGAACCTGGAGGTTTTCGTAAATAAAGTCGGCGCGATATGTATCGTTGGCCAGGATGCCGCCTACTTTTGCTGCTGCCAGAAAAATGTAATCGGGCTTTTCAGCAATCAGAAAGTCACGCACGGCCTTTTGATCGAGAAGGTTGAGCTCCTGTCGGGTACGCGTGGCAAGGGTTCGGTAGCGTCCTTGCTCTAATCGGCGAACGATGGCGGAACCTACCATGCCGCGATGTCCAGCAATGTAGATTTTTCTATCGCCCATAGCTGTCTTCGAAACGCACAATATCGTCTTCGCCCAAGTAGCTGCCGGACTGCACTTCGATAATTTCCAGTGGTATCGTGCCAGGGTTTGCGAGGCGGTGCACCGCGCCAAGGGGAATGTAGGTGGATTGATTCTCGCTTAGCAATACTGTTGTTTTGTCGTTGGTGATCTCGGCCGTGCCCTTCACCACGATCCAATGTTCTGCCCGGCGGTGATGTTTCTGTAAGCTGAGGGAAGCGCCAGGCTTGACCTGGATGCGCTTGACCTTGAAGCGGTGTCCGTCGTCGATACTGTCGTACCAGCCCCACGGGCGATGAACTTTGCGGTGCAAGGTCTGTTCCTCGCGACCTGATGCATGCAACACATTGACGATATCCTTCACGTTTTGGCTGCGTGATTTGTCTGCAACCAGTACAGCATCAGGCGTTTCGATAACGATCAGGTTATCCACGCCCACGAGGCTGACAAGCCGGCTGCTGGCATGCACCAGCGTATTGCGACTATCGGTCGTTAAAACGTCGCCGCGGTGGGCGTTACCGTCCTCGTCCTTGGGCAGCACCTGCCATACTGCATCCCAAGCCCCCAGGTCGCTCCAGCCGGCGTCCAGTGTCACCATCTTTATCGGGAAGTGGCTATCAGGGCAATGTTCCATCACGGCATAGTCAATTGATTCGGCCGGAATGGCCATGAATTCGCTCTTGCCCGGGCGCACAAAAGGTGTGTTCGGGTTTGAGTCCACAGTACGGCTTTTCCAGGCCAAACGAGTCTTTGCGGCAATATCCGGGCGAAAGGTTGAGAGCGCTTCGAGCCAGACCGAAGCTTTCAGCACGAAAATACCCGCATTCCAGAAATACCCCCCTGTGTCCAGGTAATGCTGTGCGGTATCGGCGTCGGGCTTTTCTACAAAACGGCAAACGCTGTGAATTTCAGCAGCGCATGTTTTTGCCTCGGTCAATCCCTCAGTCTGGATGTATCCGTAACCCGTCGCTGGATGGTCGGGGGTAATTCCAAGGATCACAATACTGCCTTTGGTCGCTTGGCCAATGGCTGTATGCATTGCCTTAGTGAATGCTGTGCTATCGGTAATTGTCTGGTCCGCAGGCGTTACTACCAGCACGGGGTCACCTCCGGATTCCAGGGCGGCAAGTGCAGCGAGAGTGATTGCGGGGGCGGTGTTTTTCCCAGCGGGCTCCAGCAAGGCTGCGCCTAATTCGATACGCGTTTCTCTCATTTGCTCCAAAGCCAGGAAGCGATGTTCCTCCCCGGTCACGATGAGCGGTTTGGCGACGTGGTAATCGTCGCTGCCCAAGGCAGCCAATCGCTGGGCGGCCAATTGGAAAAGGCTTGCGTCGCCCGTCAGGCTCAAGAACTGTTTGGGAAAGCCTGATCGAGACAATGGCCACAGGCGGGTACCCGAACCACCACAGAGGATGATAGGCCGGATGTGGATGTCGGCTCTCAAGCTATCTGGGGTCACGTTTTCCCCATTGACAAAAAGTCGATATACCAATCCATCGCTTCGTTCAAACCCTCTGCAACGCGATGGGTGGGCTGGTAGCCCAACAACTCCTTCGCCTTTCCGATGTCGGCGAGCGAGTGTCGCACGTCCCCTGCCCGAAAATTGCGATAGATGGGTTGGACTATTTTC
>CAYNQW010000104.1:0-6582 GCA_964399415.1 uncultured Hyphomicrobiales bacterium | reverse complement strand
CGTGTTTCCGAAGGAAAGGGGAGGAAGATAAATGACGGTCGATTTTTCAAAAAGATCATTTTTGGGCGGCACTGCAAGTCTAGGGATTGCCGCTGCAACATTGCCTTTAGGCCGATTTGCATACGCGGCGGGCAAACCAGTTGAGCCGATGACATTGCTGACTTCAAATGCCAGTTTTGATCCGGTGCGTCCTGAAATGGGGCGCCTCATTGCTCAGGCTTGCAAATCCATTGGATGGGATGTAACGCTCGCCGCTGAAGATTACAATATGGGTATTAACAAAGTCTTTAAGGAAAAAGACTTCGATATGTTCATTGTGCGTTGGACCGGACGGGCTAACCGTGTTGATCCAGAAACCTTCACCCGCATGATGTTCCATAGCGAGGGCAATTATAACAAATGGGGGTATAATGACGCCTCTATTGACGAAATGGGTGACGCGCAACAGCGCGAAATGAATGTTGAAAAGCGTCGTGAGATTGTGAAATCCATGCAGCGCAAACTTTATGATGATGTTGCGGCATCGCCCATTGTGCATCCCA
This sequence comes from uncultured Hyphomicrobiales bacterium, assembly GCA_964399415.1. Taxonomy (GTDB): domain Bacteria; phylum Pseudomonadota; class Alphaproteobacteria; order Puniceispirillales; family UBA1172; genus JAGWAQ01. The sequence continues at coordinate 6,040 of CAYNQW010000104.1, read as the reverse complement.
GCATGACTAACGCCTATCGTGAAGATCGCCTTGGCAATGTGGTGCCGCAATTGGGCGAAGGGATTGGTAGCCTTTGGACTGACCTTAGCATGACGGTTAAGAAGGGGGATGGTTATGTTCGCAATGGCCAAACCTCGGCGTTAAAAAATCTTAACCCGGTCAGCGTCACGGACTCGAATGAGTTTAAGGAATTGCGGACGATTTATGATCGCCTGCTTCAAGTGGGTCCGAATGGTGAGTTGGTGCCATGGGCGGCAACATCGGTGAATGCCGTGGACAGCACCACCATTGACATCACCCTGCGTGATGGAATGAAGTTCCATGATGGCAATCCAGTCACGATTCAAGACGTCATGTTCACTTTTGAATATTATAAAAAGTGGAAAGCGCCATTCTTCATTTCATCGCTTGAGAAGTTTGAAGATATGTCGATCACGGGTGCGAATAGCATGCGCATCAAACTTTCAGAACCGCATGCGCCATTGATGATTAACTTCTTTGCGCAGATTTTCATCATTCCTCAGCATATTTGGAAAGATATTCCTGAAAAAGCAGGGGTTGATGATGTGCTAAACTTTGCCAATGAACAGCCTATCGGCAGTGGTCCCTTCAAATTTGATTATTGGGATCGCGGCAAAGAGTTGAAAGTTTCGGCGTTTGAACATCATTTCTCCAAGCCAAAATGCGCAGGCATGATCCGCATCACATATGGCAGCCATGATGCCATGGCAGCGGCCATCGAAGCCGGTGAATGTGATCGCACACGCTATATCTTGAAGCCAACGCTTGTCCAAGACCTCAATAAAATCAATGGCATCGTGGGTAAGGGATACGCAAGCCATGGCTGGTATGGGTTTATGTTTAACCATGCCCGTGGGCCGCTCCAAGATCGTGCATTCCGCGAAGCGGTGGATCATTTGGTGCCGCGTGATGTTATCCGTGAAGTCATCATGTCTGGTTTTGCGACCAATGGTGGATCAACCATCGCGCCAGCCAATGAATTTTGGCATGAAGCCGCTATTAAGCCGCGGCCAAATAATGTCAAAACGGCTAAGGATATCCTCGCCAAAGCAGGTTATAGTTGGGACTCCTCGGGTGCGTTGCATTACCCAGGTTAACCCCTAGTGATGTAATCCATCCTTCCTTCAGCCGGGCAAGTCAGTCTTGTCTTGCCCGGCACTATAAACCTAACTTACTCAACTTGGAGTCTTGGTGTGGCTGAATATCTGCTCAGACGGCTGGTCTATACCTTCATTACTATCTTTGCCGTCGCTTCAATTTTATTTATTATTTTCAGATTGTTGCCCGGCGACGCGACTTTGCAAGTGATTAGCCCTGCGATGGATGAATCGGTGCAGAAGCGCATGAAAGAAGCCTTCGGCCTCGATAAATCTCTATGGCAACAATATTTAATTTATCTCAAAAATTTAATTACTTTTGACTGGGGGCGGTCTTTTGTGACGTCTCAACCGGTCATGGATATTTTGCAATATCGGTTTTGGAATACCATTTTGCTGATGACGGCAGGGATGTGCTTTACCCTTGTGATTGGCATTAGCGTTGGCATTTTGATGGCATGGCATCGCAACGGTCTTGTTGATGTGATCGGTACGGTCTCAGGATTGATATTTCAAGCGGCGCCGCCCTTTGTCACGGGGCTGCTGTTGCTGATGCTATTGAGTTATAACCTCGGCCTTTTTCCAACAGGTGGGATGTATCCGCCTGGTCAACGTCCTGACGGCATACTTGATATGTTGATGATGCCAGCGTTCTGGGAAAGGATTGTTCTGCCCACCATCACGGTTAGCCTATATTACATCACAACGCCGATGCTGGTGATGCGGGATTCAATGCTCGAAATTTTAGGCAGTGATTTTATTGAACTCGCCCGTGCTAAAGGGTTGGCTCCTCGAGTTGTCATGATCAAACACGCGGCGCGTAATGCCCTGCTTGCGGTGGTGACGCTTGGCTCCATCATGGTGGGTTTTGCAATTGGCGGCCAAGTGGTGGTTGAGGCGTTGTTTTCTTGGCCAGGGATGGGTCAATTGATGGTCGAAGCGGCGGCGTCGCATGATTATCCCGTCGCGCAAGGCACGTTCTTGATGTTGGCGGTGCTGGTGATCCTGCTCAATCTCTTCACCGATGTCATTTATTGCTATCTCGACCCGCGCATTAAGGTTTCAAAATCAGGGATGGATGAACGATGAGTAGTGTTGAAAATACGGTTGTAGAGGCTGTCAAAATTTATCGGGTTAGCATTCCGCTGATCAACCCTTATTATTTATCGAAAGTCTACGATACCATCACTCATAGCGAAGTGGTTGTGGTGGAACTTATCGCAGATGGTGTTTCGGGTTGGGGAGAAGCTGATCCGGGTGGAAACATGTTCACGGGGGATACTTGTGATGACGTGATGGACGCTTACAAAGATGGCGGGGCTAGCGCGTTGATTGGGCAACGCTTGGGCGATTTAATTTCTGGCAAGGCTTTGGAAAATATGCGTGGCGCCACCAAAAGCGCCATTAACGTGGCGGCTTATGATCTGGCAGGACGGCTGACGGTTACGCCGGTCTGGAAGATGTTGGGCAAGAAGCATCACGCTTCTTTGCCAAGTTTATGGCCAACGTCATCAGGCACAGCAGAACAGGATATGCAGGTTATCCATGAAAAATACGCGCTGGGTTATCGCACCTATATGTTGAAAATGGGGAGCAACCCCATCGGTGATGATATCGCCCGTGTCCATGATGTGTTCAAGCAATTGCCAGAGGATGTGCGCCTGATGGTGGATGCCAATCAGGGGTGGAGTTTTGAAGAGGCGAGTGCCTTTATGACCAAAACAGCTGATCTTCCTTTGGCTTTAATTGAGCAACCGATCAACGCGTCGGATTATGGCCGCATCCATGAATTGCGGGCATTGGCGCCTAATCACATTTCTGTTGACGAAAGTTTGCAAAGCTATGCTGATGCGGAACGAGTCATCAAGGCAAATGGCGCCGATATCTTCAGTGTTAAAATTTCAAAAAATGGCGGCCTCACCGAAGGACTTGCTATCGCCCAGATCGCTGAGCAGAACGGCGTTAAAATCATGATGAACAGCATGATCGAACTTGGCATTACTCAAGCCGCTGCCCTGCATTTAGGCTGTGTATCCCCAAATGTTGTTGATTTTGGTCATGCCTTTATGTCGGTTCAGCGCACCACGGATGACATCACAGATTTTGCAGATTGGAAAACCGAGGGAACCGTAACCTTATCGGACAAACCAGGGCTTGGGATTGAGATCAGCCGCGATAAGATTGATCAATATTGCCTTGCAAGATTGGAGGGATAGGATGCCAACAAAAAGCAATCGCCTCATTGGAATTTTGCAGGTTCTTCATAGGCAATATAAAATCATGACCTCCAACACTTATGGCCTGATTGGTTTTTGGGTGGTGGCCTTCTTTTTCACGGTAGCGTTATTCGCTCCTTTCATCGCGCCTTATCCGATTTGGGAAATGCAGTTTGATGCGGAAACAGGGCAATTGGCCATGCTGCAATCGCCATCTTTGCAATTTCCTCTAGGCACCACTCATCTCGGGTATGATCTGTTTTCCCAGATTGTAATGGCAACGAGGACAACCGTGATGATTGGTCTCATCTCTGGTTTTATCTCAATCATGATTGGTGCCAATGTTGGATTAATCGCGGGGTATTATGGCGGGATTATTGATGAATTTTTGATGCGCTGCACCGATGTGCTTTATGGCATGCCCTTTTTGCCGTTCGTAATTATCTTGATCTCTTTATTTGGTCGAAAGATTGAGTTTGTCATTCTTGCCATTGCCTTGATTGTTTGGCGAACATCAGCACGCGTGATCAGGGCGCAAACCATTTCCATCAAACAACGCCAATTTGTTACTGCTGCCCGCGCAAGAGGCTGCAGCAATCTCCGGATCATTTATCGTCATATTTTGCCGAATGTGTTGCCGTTGTTGTTGCTTTACACCTCTTTTAATATCGCATGGTCGATTGTCACCGAAGCAAGCGCTAGTTTTCTAGGTTTTGGTGATGGTGATACGATCAGTTGGGGCGGGATGCTCTATGAATTGTGGTTGTCTGGAAAAACACGGGTCGCATGGTGGTGGTTCTTGCCTCCGGCTGTTTGAATTGTCGCCTTGGTCACGTCCCTTGTCTTCATCAGTCGCGCCTATGAGGAATACGCCAATCCACGCTTGCGGGAGACCTGATAATCATGTTGCTTGATGTCAAAAACTTGGGTGTTCGCTACCGGATGGATGGCCAAGATATCCACGCGGTAAACAGGCTATCGTTCCAATTGCAGGAAAATGAAATTTTCGGCGTGGTTGGGGAAAGCGGCTGTGGAAAATCAAGCCTCATTAAAGCCTTGCTCCGCTTGGTGGCGCGAAATGGCTCTGTGACCGCGGATTCTGTCAGTTTTGAAGGGCAAGAACTCTTAGAAATGCCGATGGATGATTTTCGCAAATCTATTCTTTGGCAAAAAATTGCGTTAGTGCCGCAAAGCGCCATGAACTCGCTCAATCCGGTTTACAAAGTAGGCCCGCAAATTGTTGAGGCGATAATAACCCATAAAAAAATGCCCGAACGTCAGGCTAGGGAAAAAGTGCATGATCTTTTTGAAAGCGTCGGGTTGCAAAAAGAACTTTTTGACAGTTACCCGCATCAGTTTTCAGGAGGGATGCGGCAACGCGCCATGATCGCCATGGCGCTAGCCTTAGACCCGAAACTGATCATTATGGATGAGCCAACCACTGGTTTAGATGTGCTGGTTCAAGACAAAATCCTAAAAACCCTGCGCCGCATCAAAGATGATACAAAATGTTCGATGATGATCATTTCTCACGATATTGCGATCATGTCTGAAATCGCCACGCGCATTGGAGTGATGTATGGCGGCGGTTTTGTTGAAATTGCACCAACTTATGATCTCTTTAAGGACCCGTCGCATCCTTACACGATGGGGTTGACCAACGCTTTCCCTTCCATTCGTGAATTAGGCAAGGAATTGATTTCAATTCCAGGGTCGCCGCCTGTCATGATGCGCGAAGAAAACAAATGCTGGTTTGAGCCACGATGCCCTTTTGCCGCTGATCAATGTCGACAGTCTTTTCCAGAAGAGACCGCAACCGGTGATCATCATATTGTGCGTTGTTTGCGGTCAAGTGATCGTCAAAAATTGGCTAAAATGGCCAAGGAAAAAGCGACATGGACATCTTAAGCCTGAAAAACATCTCGCAGGAATTCTTCTTGCCAAGGAAATTAACGGATATCGTTACCAATCGTCCTGCGCGCAGTATCCGCGCCGTGCAATCAATGAATTTAGCCATTCATGAGAACGAAATTCTTGGCATCGCGGGCGAGTCAGGCTGTGGCAAATCCACCACTTGTATGATCGCCGCCGGTCTTTTGTCGCCAACGGATGGCAAAGTCTTGCATCGCGGCCAAGCCTTAACCGATATGGATGAGCAAACCAAAAAAACATTCAGGCGGTCGGTTCAGATAATCTTTCAAGACCCCTATGAGTCGCTCAATCCGCGCTTTGAAATTGGTGATACGGTGGCGGAAGGGCCGCGGGCTATGGCGTTATGGCCAGAAGAGATAATCCAAGAGAAAGTGCGGTCTATTCTATCTGCGGTTGGGCTTGACCCTGATCGTTTTATGAAACGTTATCCTCATGAATTAAGCGGGGGTGAACGTCAGCGTGTCGGGATTGCGGCGGCATTGGTGATGGAACCCGATATTGTCTTTGCTGATGAGCCGTTGTCGATGCTGGATGTGTCGATCCGCGCCGATATTTTAACGCTAATCAAAACCCTGGCTTCTGAGCGGAAATTTTCCTGTGTTTATGTTTCGCATGACTTGTCGATCCTTGGCAATGTGGCGGATCGGATCATGATCATGTATCTTGGTCAAGCGGTCGAAATTGGGTCGGCTCACGATGTTTTGACCAATCCTAAGCACCCCTATACAAAAGCGCTTATTTCTGCGGTGCCTATCCCTGACCCAACAATTGATC
>CAYNQW010000103.1:0-6620 GCA_964399415.1 uncultured Hyphomicrobiales bacterium | reverse complement strand
CGGATAAACGGAAAAAATAAGATGGCTCTTCGACCCATTCCACCGGCGCACCCGATGGGGCTTTTCCGTCGGTGATTTCGCTTTCGGCATAAAAGGCTTCGTCACGAACAGCATACCATCCGGCATAGGAGCCAAGGTAAATATCGCCATTTTCGATCAATGTATTCCATAATTTTTGGCAAGATTTGTAATGCCGCTCTTCTGTTGTTCGGATAAAATCATCATTGGTGAAATTGAGCGTTGCGGTTAAATCACGGAAATTCTGGCTCACCTGATCGGTGAAGGTTTTAGGATCAATGCCTTTATCTTCGGCTGATTTTTGGACTTTTTGCCCATGTTCGTCAGTGCCGGTCAAAAACATCACGTCAAAACCATCAAGCCGCTTGAACCGCGCCAAAGCATCACAAGCCAAAGTGGTGTAAGCATGACCGATATGAGGCTTATCGTTCACATAATAAATTGGCGTGGTTAGATAATAGGATTTGGACATAAAGATCTCTTCAATACGGCTCTTGATAACAGGCTAGATGATTTTACAAAAAACCTAGACATGATTTAGCCTTAACACCCCAAGGGTGCAAGGTTCAACTTCAAAACTTCTCTGCAAAGGCTAGGATGCCCGTGGTTGCCCGATCAAACGTTCCAACAAGTCATAAACGATAGGAACAACATCAAGATTAACCCGTTCGGCTTCCTGAAAGCGCGATTGAAACTGTTGATGCCAATCTGCCAATTGTGCCGCGCTATGCTTTTGGCATATTTGATTGATGGCACGATCTTCTATATCCAGATGCGGGCGTGCCGTATCATCAGTTTTTCCAACGGCTTGCCGCGCGGCCATTGTCAATAATCGAAGCATAAACATTTGGCCCATTTGGCGGCGAACAATGTTTTTAGCCCCCCCTGCTCCCCAATTGGCGGCAAGACCATCAATCGTTAAGCGATCGGTCGACGCACCGGCTAGCATTTGTGTGGTTTCAGCATAGAGATCAACCGCGCCGGATTGAGCAAAAAGCAGCGCCTTTCCGGGAGCGCCATCAGCCATCGCCGCGGCAACACCCACCCTGTCTGCATCGGCCTCATCAAATAACCCTGTAATGACCTCTCGTGTTTCTTGAAAACCAAGAGGCGTCATGCGGAGCATTTGAGCGCGCGAGCGAATGGTCGGCAATACTGGTTTGGATTGATGATTAATCATCATCACAACCGCTTGTTCCGGCGGTTCTTCTAGAGTTTTCAAAATCGCATTGGCGCCATTGATGTTCATTTCATCAAGGCTATCAATAATCACGACCCGCCATTGGCTTCTGGACGGGGTATGCGCTAAAAAAGGAATGATTGCGCGGATTTGATCGACGCTGATGCCGCCGCTGGCTTTCGATGCATCGCCCTCAACAACCATCATATCGGGATGTGAGCCTGCACGGATCAACCGAATATCAGGGTCATTCTCATCAACCCGAAGGCCATCAGTTTCGCCAAAAAGCCCCGCCATATTGGAAGATGTCATTAACCGTTCCGCCGCGCGATAAGCCGCCGTCGCTTTACCAATTCCTTTTGGACCGCTTAAAATAAAACCGTGGTGGCGTCGTTCATGATCATTCCCGGCGATAGCAGAAATAGCCTTCTCATGGCCAATGACGCTGGCCGTGTTTCTTGGGTGATGCTCTGTGTCTTGCTGATCAACCATTACTAAGATTGCGAAGATTTTAACAAAGGTTCAAGTTGAGCGATGATGTCATCATGAATTGCTTTTTCATTGCGGCTGGCATCAATAACAATGAAACGATCAGCATTCGCTTCGGCTAATTCCAAATAAGCACGCCTGACCTGTTGATGAAATTCTAGCCCTTTATTTTCAAATCGCGTTTCAGCATTCTCAACACGATTGCTCCGTTTAAGGCCAATATCAGGGTCTATGTCCAGCAAAATGGTAATGTCTGGGCTAATGTGATCCAGGCAAAGCGTGTTTAATGCGGTGATAATCTCAGGGTTAACGCCGCCCACAAGCCCTTGATAAACCGAAGTGCTATCATAAAAACGATCCGTGATCACCGCATCGCCATCATCGAGAGCAGGTTTAATGATCCGCATCAGGTTATCACGCCTTGACGCCGTCATCAGCAAAGCCTCGGTGACGCTATCCCACCGTTCTTTATCGCCAGTCACCAACAATTGCCGGATTAATTCCGCGCCATGGGTTCCGCCAGGTTCGCGCGTTTGGGTTACTTTACCGCGCCAAACGCTCTGAATCCAATTGGCCAGCAATTTGATTTGAGTGGTTTTGCCACTCCCCTCACCGCCTTCAAATGAGATGAAAAATCCAGCCATGTTTTGGACCATATCCTAGTATCAGGTGATTAATTGAGGGCTTCTGCGCCGAAGATCAGATATTTGAAAAAGGCGCCAATCCGATCAAAGAAGGGCAATTGATCCACGTCTTTTCCAGCCACCAAAGGATAAGCCGTTTCCACGCCATTCACCGACAAGAATACTTGACCAATATTCTGCCCTTTCTTAACAGGCGCATCAATTTGATCCGGAAAAACAACCCGTTGGCTGACGGTTTTATGAGTTGTTCGGCTCATTACTTTTGAAATTGTTTCCGGCGAAACCAGAGGAACGCCCGGTTCTACCCCCATCCATACAGGCACTTTTTTAACCTCAACGCCTTCAACCAGCAGATCAAATTTTTTGTATGTTTGGAACGCCAAGGTCATCAGCCGCAGACTTTCTGATTTCCGTTTTTTGGAACTTTCAAGGCCGTTTAAGACCATGATCATGCGCTGACCATTGATATCAGCAGAGGCCACCAAGCCATATCCGCTTTCTTCGGTATGGCCGGTTTTAAGGCCATCTGCTCCATCCATGGTGTATAGGATTGGGTTACGGTTATTTTGCTTAATGTTGTTATAGGTAAAGGTTTTTTCCGAATAAATGCCATAGAATTCAGGGTGATTTTTAATCATCGCTTGAGCAAGCAACGCCAAATCCCGCGCGGTGGTTGTGGTCACTTCATCAGGCCAGCCTGTTGAATTGCCAAATACAGTATTGGTCATGCCCAAGGATTTTGCCCGTTCGGTCATTTCTTCGGCAAAGGTTTCTTCAGTGCCGGCCAGACCTTCCGCCACCACAATCGCGGCGTCATTGCCGCTTTGCACAATGATGCCCCGAAGCAAATCAGCAATTTGGACTTGATCCCCTATTTCAAGGAACATCCGCGAGCCGCCTTTGCGATAAGCCTTTTCAGACACAAGAAACTTATCATCAAAACGAATGCTGCCATTCTGCAATTGTTCAAACAAAAGATAAGTGGTCATTAATTTCGCCATGGAAGCCGGCTTCATAGGCGCATCAGCGTTCTTTTCAAAAAGAATATCGCCACTTTCGTAATCCATAATGATGGCAAATTCAGCCTGCGTCATGATTTCAGCCTGCGCGGGTGCCTTTATCCCAAGACCGATTGAGACAGCAAACACAAACGCAATAAACGGCTTAATCTTGGCGAATTTGTTCAAATCATTCATGGTGGTATTCCTTATCGTATTCATTAATATCATCAAGGTGACGTCTTCCGTTATAAGACTTTATGTGGTCAAACCATGACCTCTTGATGGTTTCATCATGTTCATCTTTGCTTTATTCAAGGACAATTTTAGCGCCTTTGAATCCTTCGTTGAAGACATTGGCCAGCGTTTCGTCGGCACGTTGCACATTAAGAATTGGGCCAATGCGAACCCGATGCACCAATTGGCCATCGTTATCAAAGGTTGAAATGAGCGTATTTCCAAGACCTTCGATTTTGGAACGAACGGATTCAGCGTTGCTAAGTTCGCTGAAAGCCCCGACTTGAATATAGATCCGTGTTGAAACAGGTTCTAACTCGATCACCTCGGTGGAGCGGCTGGATGAAAACAACTCCAAAGACGATACGCTGTTGGTATCGGTTTTGGCTTGAACTTTACTCGATGACGACGTGCTTAATGACACTTTTGGCACTGAAGCGGCGTTAACTTCAGGCATTTCACTTGCTTTTTGCTGGCCTAAGAGGGGAAATTGACCGTCTTTGGCTTGCCGTTCTAGGCGCAGGCTTTCTTCGGCTAAGATTTGCACCCGCACGCGGGCGATCCCCTTTTTCTGAAAGCCCAACATTCTTGCCGCTTCCCGCGACAAGTCAATAATCCGCCCCGCAACAAACGGCCCGCGATCATTGATACGAACAACCAAGGCTCGGCCATTATCAAGATTGATGACGCGCACGACCGATGGCATTGGCAAGGTTTTATGGGCGGCAGAAACAATGTTGGGGTCAAATATTTCCCCATTGGCAGTAAGACGACCCGCAAACTCATCGCCATACCAAGATGCAATGCCAGTTTCATCATACCCCAAATCACGTTCAGGATAATACCAGATGCCTAACACTTCATAAGGGTCACCGACCTTATATCGCGGGTCAGATTTCACGGAAGGCGATGGAGCCTCTGCTGTCGTCTCTTCTTCTCGATTTAATTTCTTCGCAAGATCAACGGCGACTTCAACCGTCGTGCAACCCGTTATAACCAAGAGGACAAGAAATAAGAAAACCGACCGCATTTGTTACCTCATGCTGTCCGATAACGTGCCTACAGCAATGGCGAAATAATTTGATCGGTTCCATTTCAATATCGCTTCAAAGTTTTTATACGCCAGATAAGCAGGGCCATCTTTGCCATCCGGCATCACCAAACGTGCTTGGATGTCGCGGCTAGGCAAAGCCGACCCATCAAAAGATGTCACGCCAAGAGTAGCCCAATCATTAAGCCCTTTCCATATTTTATTGTCATGAAGTGCCATAGAATTGTCACGACTGGCCTTGCCTGAGGTTGGCAATTGAACTTGCCGCCCCCAAGTGATGTCGTCACGCCAGCCGACGCGCTTCAAGTAATTCGCCGCCGAAGCAAAAACATCGGCTTGAGTGCTCCAAATATCTCGCCGACCATCACCATCATAATCTTGGGCGTATTGAACAAAGGATGACGGCATGAATTGCGATTGCCCCATTGCTCCTGCCCAACTGCCTTTCATGTTGTCGGCTGAAACATGGCCTTGATCAATAATGGTGAGCGCGTGGAATAATTCTTTTCGAAAGAATGCCGAACGCCGACCATCATAAGCAAGGCTGGCCAAGGCTGGGATGACATCAAAGCCGCCTGTGACGCGGCCAAAATCCGTCTCAATCCCCCAAAGCGCAACGATAAATCGAGGTTGCACGCCATATTTTTTGCCAATTTCTTCCAGCAACTGCTTATGGGTTTTGTAACGATCACGGGCTTTGTTTTGGCGTGATACCGGCACAACACGCTCAAGATATTGCGCAAAGGTCAGGGTGAATTCAGGTTGTTTGCGATCCAATTCAATCACGCGTGGGATTGGTTGAATACCTGTCAGCGCTGCGTCTAAAGTGGCGGGGCGAATGCCTTTGTCGAGGGCTTCAACGCGTAAATCTTTTAACCAATCATCAAAACTTTGTTGATTATCAGCAAGGGCTGATGACATTGAAACCCAAAACAAGAAAAAGACGGTAAAAATTTTGCCCATAAACGCCCCCTCCGCGCGCGCATTGAATGCGTAATTAGACTAACGACTCCCCCATCACAAAACAACAGGAATTGTCGCCGCATCGCTTCAATGTCAAAGCAAAAAGACGAGATAAAGCGTGATTGGCGTGGTGAAGGTCGCCATAACGGTTGACGCCAATATCGCCGAAGCTGTTCGCCCGGGATAAGTCTGGTAAAATTGCGCCAGCATAAACACATTTGCTGCCACCGGCAGGCAGGCCGCAATAATCGCAACCTTCACCCAAAGCAAATCAAGCCCTGGGATCAGCAAAAACACCGCCGCCACCAACGCAGGATGAGCGATCAGTTTGATGATGGTAATGGCGCTAATTTCAGCAAAGGCTTGGCGGATGGGTTGACCATAAAGCGTTGCGCCCAAGGCAAACAGCGCGCTTGGTGCGGCGGCATTGGCCAGCAACGTGATGATCCGTTCCATGACCAATGGCATGGTTAGCCCTGAAGAGGCGAAAACAAGCCCCGCTACCACCGATTGCAACAAAGGGTTTTTGGCCATGGTGAGCAGGATTTGCCCCAAGGCGGATGCGATGCTTCGGCTTTCTTTTGAGACATAAAACGCGGTCAAGGCCAGCAACACCACGGTATCAGCAAACAGCATCAGCCCCATGGGCAAGGCTGCTTCTTCGCCAAAGGCCAAAATCACCAATGGCACGCCCATATAGCCATAATTCGGATAAGCGTTGTTGAGGCCGAAAATACCGCTTTCAGCCCGGGTTAACCCAAACGCCAGTCGCGCGAAGACCGCACTGCCGGCAAAGACGATGATCGTCACCAATTCGTAACGCCAAAGAAAGCCGAGATTGAAAAAATCCCTCGGATCATTGGCGGCGACATAGGTGAACATGAACGCCGGCAAAACAATAAAGAACGCAAACCGCCCGATGACCCGCGCGCCCGCCTCATCACAAAACCCAACGGCTCTTGCCCCGGTGCCGAGAAAGATCAACGCAAAAAATGGGATGGAAATGGCGAGAACGTCAAACATGGCCAATGATTACCCCA
>CAYNQW010000102.1:0-6657 GCA_964399415.1 uncultured Hyphomicrobiales bacterium | reverse complement strand
GGACCTACTAGGAAAATTCTCTGAGCGCATTGGTCAAGAGATTACGGTTGCTGAGCTCTTTGAGGCCGCGGCCATCATGAGTGCGCGGTATCGAAATGGTGGCTATTTGCTCTCTAGCGTGATTGTGCCGGCGCAAGAAATCGATGATGGTGACGTGGTGTTACAAGTCGTCGAAGGATATATCGACAATGTGGTCATTGACTCTGAAAACGTGTCCGACAAATATCCTGGGGTGGTGAGACGTTACCTCGAGAACATTGTCAACGAAAGACCGTTAACTCAAGACACGTTGGAACGGTACTTGTTGCTCGCGAATGATTTACCGGGGATCAGTGTGTCTTCATTTGTCCAGCCCTCGAGGACGTCACAAGGGGCCGCAACACTCACTGCGAAATTATCGCCAATCAAGAGTGAGCCTTGGGCTCGTCTTGATAATCGAGGCACCAAATTTGTCGGGCCCTACCAGTTAGAGGTGGGTGGTGTTATCAATGCATTTAAGCTGGGCGATTCAAGTTTGACGGGCCGATTCATTATGGCCCCCGGTGAAGGTCGGGAACTTCATTATGGATCACTTGATTATTTACAGGAGCAGGATGCTGAAGGTACGGCCGTCCAAGTCGGTGTTAATGCGATGCGGGCGGAGCCTGGAGAAGAGCTCCGAAACCTTGATCTCAAGCTCGAGGCTTATGGTGCAACGGTTACCGTCCGTAAAAAGCCGATCCGTTCGCGAGCAAAAAATTTGACGGTGTCCTCAACCTTCTCTTGGAATAATTCGGAGACACGCGCCCTCGAGGCACTCTTGTTCAAAGACAGTGCGCGAACGCTCAGTTTGAATGCTGATTTTTCCATGGCCGATCAATTTTTCGGGTTTTCAACGATTTCGGGTGGTATTTCGAAAGGACTTTCGGCATTTGGCGCAACCGCTGCGTTTGACCCACTCGCTACACGAAGTGATGCGGAGCCTGATGCGACCTGGGTGAACCTGAGCGTGACACGATTCCAAGAGATGCCGTGGTTGCCAAGCGCCTCAATCGTTGCGACGATTTCAATGCAGTACGCCTTTGATCCACTCTCTACCTCACGTGAATTCGGTGTTGGTGGGCGCGCGAACGGATCCGCTTTTGATCCTGCCGAAATCACGGGAGATCATGGTGCGTCGGGCCGTGTGGAGCTTCGTTATGATGTTCCCGTCTCCAAGGAAGCCGAAATAAATCAAAATAACCTTATAAAAATCAATAATATACAGACGTACGGATTCGGGGATGGTGGAGCTGTGTGGCATGACGAGGGTGAGGCAACCGGTCAGCAGCACGATCGAATTTCCTCGGCTGGATTGGGCGCTAGATTTAGCCTCTCTAGAGGTTTTTCCGGTAGTATTGAGGTGGCAAAACCTTATGGAAAAACCATTGCTTCGGAAGGAGATCGAGAGCCCCGAATTTTTGTCGAGGTCTCAGCGAAATTTTAATGAACATGTTTAACGTCTGTGCTGACTTTACGGTGTTAAATCTTGTCGGCTTCGAGTGTCCCCGTGACCGTAACGCGTGGGATCAATGACACGAGCCAACGTCTCTACACTCCGCCTGATCAACAACGTCAACACACAGTTAAAGTAGGTACTCGGGGGAGGGGTCTCCCCTATTTGCTGCGTCTTCTTGCCGGCGGTGTTTTAGCAATAGGCCTCACTCACCAAGCGGTTGCCGCTCCACAAGGCGCTGCCGTCGTTGGTGGCTCATCAATCATTTCTGGCGAAGGTACGGGTGCTGTGACTGTTGAGCAGTCGACACAACGCTCCGTTATCGATTGGCGCAGTTACTCGATTGGTGTCGGTGAATCGGTCACCTATCGGCAACCAAACGCGAGCGCGATATCACTGAACCGAGTGCTGGGGGGAGATCCGTCGCAGCTCTTGGGTGCGTTAAATGCGAACGGTCAAGTTTGGTTAATCAACCCAGCCGGAATTCTTTTTGGAAGCACCGCCGAGGTTAATGTGGCTGGCCTCCTCGCGAGCACGACCAATATCTCGACCGCAGACTTTATGTCGGGTTCGTTTCAGTTTGGTGAGGCCTCCTCAAACCGCGGCGCTGTTGTTTTAAACGCGGGAAATATCACGGTTGCGGATGGTGGTCTCGTTGCCTTCGTTGCTCCAGGTGTCGGGAATACAGGGTCAATCGTTGCCAACGTAGGTCGTGTTCATCTGGCCTCGGGTGATGCATTTTCATTCGACTTTTTTGGGGATGGCTTAATTCATCTAACGGCCAACGCGGAACAAATCAATCAGCTAACCGCAGCCGATGGAACGAATCTTGCCGCTCGCATCATCCAAACCGGTGAGATCATCGCCGACGGTGGATTGGTCGCCCTAAGCGTTCAGGATGCGCGATCCCTCGTGGATCAAGCGATCAACATGGATGGCGTCATTCGGGCTAAAGCGGTCAGTCAAAAAGGGGGCTCGATCATTCTAAGCGGAGGTGCTGCTGATCCCGTCGTGGTCACGGGAACCATGGATGTATCCGGTATTGAGTCGGGGCAAACTGGTGGCTCCATCAAGGTGCTGGGAGACAAAGTTGGTCTTTTGGGTGATGCACAACTCGATGCCACGGGGGATGTGGGTGGTGGTGAGATTTTGGTGGGTGGAAACAAGCTCGGGCAGGGGCCCGAGCAGAATGCATCGATCACGCTAGTGGGCTCGAATGCTCAGTTACGCGCCGACGCACTTAGCGAGGGTGATGGTGGCCGAGTGATCGTCTGGTCGGACGAGTACACGAATTTCTCGGGCGATATTTCCGCCAAGGGGGGTGCGGAATCAGGCGATGGGGGCTTCATTGAAACGTCCTCAAAAGGGAGACTTGATGTATCGGGTACCGCGAACGCTTCGGCGCCGAACGGTAACGGAGGAAGTTGGTTGCTCGACCCGCAAAATATCACCATTAACGCTGGGGGTACAAACGACGTTGTCGATTCGGTTGATGGCGGCAATGGTTTCGATTTCACGTTAAACGCTCAAAGTGGCGGCACCAATGAATCCATCATCAGTGCGTCGACGATAGAGAACGCGCTCAATGCGGGGAACAACGTCGTGATTAACACCTCGACCAACGCTGGTGGTGTCACTGACGGCGGGGCGGGAAACATCACCGTATCGAGTGCGATTACGATGTCTTCCGGTGGTACGGTCTCCGCAACGCTCACACTCACGGCTGATAACAACATCGATATTGATGCCGAAATTGGCGCTGTGGGTGATGCCCTCAGTCTCGTTTTAAACGCCTCGGGCACCATTGATTTGGGTGCCAGTATCAGTCTAAACGGTGGCAGCTTCACGGCATCAAACGCCGTGACCTTATCTGATGACGTCGCGATCAGTACGGGTGCCGGTGGTGGTTCCATCACCTTTAATTCGACGGTGAACGGTAACCAAAATCTATCGCTCACAGCGGGCACGGGTAACGTTAATTTCAACTCGACTGTTGGTGCGAGTACGGCATTGAACGCACTTTCTATCGTGAGTGCCAGAGATGTGGTTTTGAATTCAACCGTGACCGCCGCATCGATCAGTCAATCGTCGGGAACAGGAACGACGACCTTCGGGGGTGCAGTCACCACAAGTGGTGCGATCTCTGTCACTAATACGGCAGTGTCGATCGGCTTATCGGGTGATATGAATTCTGGTGGGGCAGTCAACTTGAATGCGACAAGCATCAGTACTGCTGGGGATATCACGACAACGAGTGACAACATTCGATATGGTGGTGCGGTCACCCTGACTGGAAATGTGGCGCTCGATACCGGTACGGGTGGGGGCAGCATCACGTTTGCCTCTAGCGTCAATGGCTCCGCCGATTTTACGAGGAGTTTAAGCCTCACGGCTGGGGCTGGTAGCATCGATTTTGATGGAGCGGTGGGCTCCTCGAAAGATCTAGCAGCGATTACGATCAATAGCGCAGCCAACGTGACGGCTGACTCGAGTATCTCCGCGAGTTCTTTTACGCAGGCTGCGGGAACCGGCACGACGACGCTAAGTGGTGCTGTCACGACAACCGGCGCTGTCGATGTGAGTACGTCTTCCGTTTCAATCGGATCATCGGGTGATATTAATTCCGGTGGTGCCGTTTCGATATCTGCGTCGAGCATCTCGACGGCGGGAGATATTGTTACCTCGAATGATAATGTGTCATTTGATGGTGCAGTGGTGCTGACCGGTAACGTTTCAGTGAATACGGGCGCGTCAGCTGGCACGATTACATTTGGCTCAAACCTTGACGGAAACACCGATTTTTCGCGAAATTTGACGCTCGCGGCTGGAACCGGGAACATCGATTTTGACGCGGCTGTTGGCGCTACAAACGATCTTGGTGCCATTAGCATTAATAGCGCGAATAATGTGACGTTTGATTCGACTTTGGCGGCGACTTCGTTCAGTCAAAGCTCAGGAGCCACGACGCTCTTTTCTGATCTGATTGATCTTGCTTCCAACTTCTCGTTTACCGGAGTCACGCTCACGATCACCGGTGCGGGAACGAATGATATTGATGGATCCATGACGGTCACCAATTCGGGCACCTTCACACTCGATCAAGGGTCGTTCTTAACGCCAGGAGGCGCGTTGACGCAAAACGGTGTTGGCTCGAATGTGATTGGTGAGAACATCACGGGTGGTTCATCCATTTCATTTGCGAGAGCGGTGACCTTAACGAGCGCGACCTCCAGTGACACGATTGTATTCACGAGCGGTGGTCAAGCGAATGAGGACATTACGTTTAGTTCGACATTGAATAATGCCGATGATGAATCCGTACGATTTAACGCTGGCGCGTCTGGGGATATCACGGTCACTGGCGCTGTGGGAGACCTAGGTACGGGTGATATTACAATCACGAACGCGGCCAACACGGTATTTTCAAGTACGGTCACTGCGAATGAATTGACCCAATCTGCCGGCACGGGGTCGACAACGTTCTCGGGTGCAGTGACGCTTGATACCTTTTCCGTGACCACGACTGGTAGTGTGACGGCGGGAAATAGTGCCAATGATTTTTCTGGGCTTGTAAGCGCGACAAGTTCCTCCAATTCGGTTTCCATCACTGATACGAACTCCATTCAGACTGGCACCATCAGTGCGGGTGCGAATGTGGCGCTCACCGCAAGTGATATCGATGTGACGCAGAATATTACGGCCTCAACCATTGTGTTATCGCCTTCGGGTAGCCGAGATGTTGATTTTGGTGACTCCTTGGGCGTTGGCACGAATGAGTTTGATTTGACGGACACCGAGGTGTCTCGACTCGGCGAAACCGCTAATTTGATCATCCAATCCACGGGTGGGGATGTGTTTTTCAACACCAATGTGTCCGAGTCGGCGTTGCAAGTGAGTAACGCAAACGCAGTGCAATTTTCGGGAACGGTCACAACCTCGGGAATTCTGTCAATTGGCGCGAGTACCATCACGATCCCATCGGGTAGCACGATTGGTACTGGTGGCGCAGTGTCGCTCACCGGAACGACCTCGATTGGAGCGAGTGTCACGACGACGAATGACAACGTGACGTTTACCGGTGCTGTGACACTGTCGGACAGTATAACCATCAACACGGGGACGGGCGGTGGTGCGATTACCTTCACGTCATCGCTCGATGCCACGACCGATTTTGCCGAGAATCTGACTCTGACAGCAGGATCGGGCAGCATTGATTTTGATGGTTCAGTGGGTGCGACTCGCGATCTCGGTGCTGTGCTAATCAATAGTGGTGGAAACATCACTGCTGACTCCTCGTTCCTGGCAACGTCGGTGACTCAGTCAACAGGCTCTGGCGCGACGATTTTCTCGGGTGCGGTGAGGGTGGGTGTATTTGACGTGACCACCAGTGGAGGCATCTTTGCCAGTAACGCATCGAACGACTTTACCGGTCTCGTGAGTGCGACAAATTCAGGAGGATTCACAATTGAACTCGAGGATTCCAATTCAATCCAGACCGGGGTAATCACCGCAGGTGGAGCAGGCACGGTTGATATCACGGCGACGGACGTTGATGTAACGCAAAACATCACAGCTGGGACGATTATTTTACGAGCCAGTGGTACGCGAGATATTGATTACGGTGATTCGCTAGGCTTACTTGGTACAAATGAATTTGATGTCTCTAATTTAGAGGTCGCTCGGCTTATCGACAGTGTTGGCGTTACGTTGATCTCCTCTGGTGGGGATGTGTTGGTTGATACGAATTTTTCAGAAACATCGGCTGTGATCTCCGCAGCCGGAACGGTTCAATTCGCAGGAACGATTACCACAAGCGGGCAGTTTGATATCTCCTCGGCAGCGAGCATTGTCTTGCCTGCTGCGAGTAATATTTCGGCCGGTGGAAAAGTTACCCTAACAGGCACCTCGATTTCAATCGCAGGGGATGTGAGCACACAAGATAACATTCGATTCGAGGGCGCTGTGACTCTGGCGGACAGTATCTTAGTGAGCAGTAATGCGGTAACGGTTGGTTCCATCACGTTCACCTCTACGGTGGATGGTACAACGGACTTCACAGAGACCTTGACGTTAACGGCGGGCACAGGAAACATTGACTTTGATGGTGCGGTTGGTGCCACGACGGATCTAGCAGCGATCTTGATTAACAATGCACAGAACGTTGCGGCGGACTCAACGATTGC
>CAYNQW010000101.1:0-6834 GCA_964399415.1 uncultured Hyphomicrobiales bacterium | reverse complement strand
GTCTTCAGGATTGGCCATCTTGGTGATTTTAATGATCTGATGCTGATGGGAACACTGTGCGGCGTTGAAATGGGACTCATGCGTCAAGGTCTAAAATATAAACCGGGCGGTGCTCAGTCTGCCATGACATATCTTGCTGAGAATCGTGTTTGATTTGACCTATGACCAAGTGGCAATTGTCCTTGTGGCCTATTTTTTTGCCGCAATTACAAAAGGTCTAACCGGGCTTGGATTTTCAACAACCTGCTTGCCCATCATTGTTTTTGCTCTTGGTCTTAAAGATGCTTTCCCTTTGGTGATCATTCCATCGATAACCTCTAATTTGATCGTCATGAGGCAAGTGGGTCAATTTAATGAAGCGGTTAAAAGGTTTTGGCCTATGTTGCTAGCAACTCTTCCGGGTTTGGGTCTTGGGCTATGGGTGCTTACTTGGATTGATGGCGTGCTGGCTAGTGCAATCTTTGGAGGTGTTCTTTTTCTTTGGTGTACCTTTTCTTTTTCAAAACCTGATCTTCGTTTAGCGCCGAGATTTGAAATGATGGTGGCGCCAATTTCTGGATTTTTGACAGGGATGATTAATGGCGCAACAGGCTCTCAGGTGATGCCAGTGGTTCCATTTATGATGTCGTTAAAATTAAGACGTGATCTTTTTATTCAAGGCATAAATTGTTCCTTTACCATGTCCAGTCTGATAATCGCCTTGGGTTTTGCAAAATTAGGATTTTTTTCTTTGGAAGATATTTTAATTTCCAGTTTTGGAATTGGATTGGTCTTTTTCGGGGTCAGAATGGGAGGTAAGATTCGCCAATATCTGTCTGAAAAACTTTTCCATCATGCCATTTTGGCAATGCTTACTGTTATGAGCGTTTTTTTAATGTTTCCAATCCTTAAGGGTTGAAGAATATAAAACCCAGAGCGACTCTTACCATGTAACATTGAGTGATGTTGCTGAGTGTGTGCAGCCTTACGCGCGGAGACCATCAGCCATTTCCATCGCCCCTTATTGATTTCGCTTTTCAGGTCATCATGGCTAAGGCTAGGATGAACATATTGATTTGCGAAGGAGGTTCGGATGAAATACACGCCCATGACCCAAGCGCCCGTGGATGCGGAAGCGCGCAAAGCCATCAAGCCTGTGATTTGTTATTCGCCAGATACCCTGCCGCCGGTGGATGTGGCGATGATTGATCGCGCCCGCGCCAGCATGGAACAAATTGATAGGGTTGTCGTCCCACCAAGGGAAGCGGAATGTTTTCATGTGCCAGAAGGTCATTTCTTTCGCATCATTTCCAGCGAAGGGCCACAGGTCGGTGATTTGAATCTTTGGAATTACGATAATCCAGAAGAGCGGTTTTATTCTGGTAAAACCCGCGCTTTGCATGGCACGCATATTTCAACCGGCGATCGGATGTGGTCGACAATCCCCTATCTTCGGCCAATGGTTACCGTGACCCATGATACGCTTGATTGGTATGGCTGGGATGAATTTGGCGGCTCCGTCCATGATGTGATCGGCACGCGTTGTGATCCTTACACCAATTATTTGCTGCACCAAGATCATTACCACCATTGTTGCCATTCAAATTTAACCCGCGCTTTTGGTAAGCATTTTGGCGATTACGCCAAAGGGGAATTGCTGGTGCATGACGTCATGAATGTTTTTATGTGCACAGGCTTCACCTTAGACACTCATCAATATTTCATGAAAGCCAGCCCGGTTCGCCCGGGTGATTACATCGAGTTTTTTGCAGAGATGAATATTTTAGGCGGTTTATCGGCCTGCCCCGGCGGTGATTGTTCCAGCGAGCATTCGTCCGATGAAGCCGCGTGCCATCCGCTGGTGGTGGAAATTTACCGCCCTGATCCAGCAACGCTAGAAGGTTGGAAAGCCCCTGCCATCAACGGCTATGACCGCAGCCATGGCATAAAACCTTAAAGGCTTCATTCCCGCAACGCTGAAAGACAAAGGAAGATGTCATGACGATCGTAAATTTGGGTTCCATCAATATTGATCATATTTATACCATGCCGCATTTGGTCACGGCGGGGGAAACCATCGCCGCGACGTCTTTTCAATCAGCGTTAGGCGGCAAGGGCGCCAATCAATCCATCGCCATCGCAAGGGCGGGCGGCACGGTTTTTCACGGCGGCATGATCAATCGGCGAGATGAGGCTTGGCTCAAACCGATGATTGATGCGGGCGTCGATGTCTCGATGGTGGCGCATGGTGATTTGCCCACCGGTCATGCGATTGTCGCGGTGGATGATGGTACTGGCGAAAACCAGATCATTTTAAGCCCATCCAGCAATAACGCGGTGCCGGATCATATCGGCGCGTGGCTCTTGGAAAAAGGAGGGGTTGGAGATTGGGCGTTGGCGCAGAATGAGACCAATCAAACCGCATCTTTTCTGAAAGACGCGAAAGCCAAAGGCCTGTCGATTTGTTACAGCGCCGCGCCATTTGTGGCGGATATTACGGCTGACCTTCTGCCCTTGGTTGATTTGCTGATTGTCAATGAAGGCGAATATGCAGATTTGGTCAGCCATTTGGGGCGTGTTGATTTGGGCATCAATCACCTGATTGTCACCAAGGGCAGCAAAGGCGCGACTTATTATGGTGAAGGTGAACCCTTCGAATGCCCTGCTGTCAAAGTGGAGGCGGTTGATACCACCGGCGCGGGTGATACCTATCTGGGCTATGTGTTGGCTGGGCTTGATGGCGGCATGACGATGCAAGATGCCATGGAACGTGCCGCGCTTGCCGCCGCCATCCAAGTGACCCGTCTTGGGGCGAGTGAAGCCATCCCCACCGCTGATGAAGTGGCGCGATCAAATTTCTGAGCCATACCTGTTTGTTACCTGTTTATTGATGAGCCAATCATGACCACAAAATTGATTATTGATACGGATCCCGGCGTTGATGATGCTATGGCTATTCATTACGCCTTTGCCCATCCAGACCTTGACGTGCTGGCCTTGACCAGTATTTTTGGCAATGTTTGGGTGGAACAAGCCACGCGAAACGCGTTGGTTTTAGCCGAGCAAGCGGCTTATCCCTGTCTTGTGGCAGAGGGCGAAAGCCAACCTTTGGTGATGCCGCCGAATCCCCCATCTCATTATGTGCATGGCGATGAAGGTTTCGGCGATTTGCCAGCCATGACGCCAAAAGGCAAATCTGACCCAAGACCAGCTTATGAATTGATCGCGGATTACTGCCGTCAATATCCTGGCAAGGTTGTGTTGGCGCCTGTGGGGCCATTGACCAATATTGCAAAATTGCTTGAACATGACCCTGGCATCACACGCTATGTGAAGAAAGTCGTCATCATGGGCGGCGCGGTGCGATGCCCCGGCAATGTCAGCAACTATGCGGAAGCCAATATTTGGAATGATCCCCACGCGGCGGATCGTGTTTTTGCGGCGGATTGGCCAATTGAATTGATTAGTTTGGACATCACACAAAAAATCAAATGCCATCCGGAACATTTTGAACAAATCGCTCAGCAATCGCCAAAAATTGGGGGGTTTCTGCGCGATATTTCCAGTTTCTACATCAAGTTTTATCATTCGGTGATCGGCGAATATGTCTGCTTGATGCACGATCCAACGGCCATTATTGCCATCACCAATCCCGATTTGATCACTTATGAAGAGATACCGCTTGAGGTGGTGCTTGAAGGTGAGGCGATTGGTCAAACCCGTCCCTCCAAAGACGCGACGCGGCGTTCCGTGCGAATCGCTATGGCAGCGGATGGCGAAAAAATCCGCAATACATTTCTGGACATTTGCGGGGAAACAGACAAAATAGTTGCGCTGAGAAGATAAGTATTTTGATTGATGTGATCGTTTTTGAAGGGGTTAAAAGAGGGGGTTGATCATGAATGTGCAGACCGTTGATTATAAAGATAAAAATGCACAGCATTCGCTGGCATCATCTTTACGAGAAACAGGTTTTGCCGTGTTGGTGAATCACCCCATCGCGCCAGAACGAATCAACGCCGCTTACGACGCTTGGGCAGAATTTTTTGCCAGCGATTCCAAACAGGATTGGTTGCGTGACCCTGAACATCAAGATGGGTATTTCCCCTTTAAGTCTGAAAACGCAAAAGGCGCTTCCGAAAAAGACCTGAAAGAGTTTTACCATGTTTATTCATGGGGGCGCGTGCCGGATCAATTGAACGATCTGACGCGAACCCTTTACGCGGATTTAACCGCGCTTGGTCAAGAATTGCTGGGATGGCTTGACGCTGAAATGCCAGCGGATTTACGCCAAAAGATGACCTCTTCCTTGGCCTCGATGATGGATGGCAGCGCCCAAAGTTTGTTTCGCATCTTGCATTACCCACCGTTGCACAGTGATGCGCCGAGCGGTGCCATTCGCGCCGCCGCCCATGAAGATATTAATTTGATCACACTGTTGCTGGCCGGGTCTCGCCCTGGGCTTGAAGCCATGGATACAACGGGCGAATGGCATAGCGTCAGTTGTGATCCGGGCATGATTACGATCAACAATGGCGATATGCTGTCCTTGGCCACCGATGGTTACTATCCTTCGACCACGCATCGGGTGGTTAATCCAGATGATGGTGATGGCATCACCAATGATTCACGGTATTCGATGCCGATGTTCCTGCACCCGCGCCCCGAAGCGCCATTAAAAGACGGGTTCACGGCAGATATGTTCCTTCAACAACGATTGCGGGAAATCGGATTAAAATAAAAAACAACAAATGAAATGGAGAAGATCATGACCAAAATGATGAAGATGATGTTGGCACTGGTTGGCGCAATGTTCATGCTGACCGGCACCGCATTTGCTGAAATCAAACCGGCCGTTGTTTACGACATGGGCGGAAAGTTCGACAAATCCTTCAACGAAGGTGTTTGGAATGGGGTGAAGAAATTCACCGAAGAAACTGGCATTGAAGTGATGGAATTTGAAGTCACCAATCCAACCCAGCGTGAACAAGCCATGCAGCGCATGGCAGAACGTGGCGCCACCATCGTGCTTGGTGTTGGCTTCGCGCAAGCCGATGCGATTGCAAAAGTTGCCGCGGAATATCCTGATGTGCAATTCTCAATCATTGATGTGGGCTGGCTTGATGCCCCGAACCTGCGCCAATATGTGTTCAAAGAGCATGAAGGCTCTTACCTCGTTGGGGTCGCGGCGGCTTTGGCCTCTAAGACTGGTAAAGTCGGTTTCGTTGGCGGCATGGACATTCCGTTGATCAGCAAATTTGCTTGCGGGTATGTTGGTGGCGTCAAGTCGGTGAACCCGGGCGCGGCGGTGTTCCAAAACATGACTGGCACGACGCCATCGGCTTGGAACGATCCGGCAAAAGGCGCGGAATTGACCAAGAGCCAAATTGATCGTGGTGCTGATGTTGTGTATCACGCCGCAGGCGGAACCGGCGTTGGGGTCATCCAAGCCGCCGCTGATGCTGGCAAATTGGCCATTGGCGTTGACTCCAACCAGAATGGCATGGCACCGGGATCAGTACTGACGTCAATGCTCAAGCGTGTTGATGTTGCCGCTTATGAAACCTTCATGGATTCTAAGAACGGCAATTTCTCCTCTGGCCTTCGGGTTTTGGGTGTTGCAGAAGGTGGTGTTGACTGGGCGCTTGATGACAATAACGCATCGCTGGTATCGGCTGATATGAAAGCGGCTGTTGAACAAGCGCGCGCAGACATCCTTTCCGGCAAAGTGGTGGTTCATAACTACGAAAGCGATAGCAGCTGTCCTTACTAAGCCTTTACCCTTCAAGGGGATGGGATGAATTGGACAGATCATTGGATCGTCAATGACCACGATGTCTTCACATAACGCGGAAGGCGGATCATCTCCGCCTCCCGCTATCGTTTTATCCAATATTTCAAAAACTTTTGGCGCGGTGCGTGCGAATGACGACATCGCTTTGACCGTCACCGCTGGCCATATTCACGGTATTGTTGGCGAAAATGGCGCGGGCAAATCCACGCTGGTTTCGATCCTCTATGGATTTTATCAAGCTGATCATGGGACGATTGCGATTGATGGCCAGCCTGCCGATATCCGTACCACCGCTGATGCGATTGCTCTAGGCATTGGCATGGTGCATCAGCATTTCATGTTGGTGCCAACCTTCACGGTGCTGGAAAACATCATCCTCGGACATGAAAAGCGAAAAGGGGGAAAATCACTTGATGATGAGATGACCTTAGCCCGTCAAGAATTGACCGCGCTTGCTCAGCAATATGGGCTTGATGTTGATCTTGATGCGGTGGTGAGCACTCTTTCTGTGGGATTACAGCAACGGGTGGAAATTCTCAAAACCCTTTATCGCGGTGCGCGGTTATTGATCTTGGATGAACCCACCGGCGTTTTAACCCCGCAAGAAACCGATCAATTGTTTGAAATTCTAGACGCGCTTCGCGCCCAAGGCGTGACGGTGTTGCTCATTACCCATAAACTGCGCGAGATCATGGCCATTACCGATGATGTTTCGGTGATGCGTGGCGGCAAGATGGTGGCGCATCTTGTCACCAAAGACACGTCTCCTGAAGCCTTGGCAGAATTGATGGTCGGTCGAAAAGTCCTGATTGATGTCGATTTCCATGACGCTGAAAAAGGCGATATTTGCCTCAAAGTCGATCACCTTACCTTGACTAGTGCGAATGGCGCGCCGTTGTTGCGCGGCATCAGTTTTGATCTCCGCGCCGGTGAAATTCTTGGCGTAGCGGGTGTGTCGGGCAATGGCCAGTCGGAATTGCTTGAAGTGCTTTCAGGCATCACCCCGCCATCAGGGGGGCAGATCACAATTGGCGGTCAGGCGATCACCAAGGAAAACCCTA
>CAYNQW010000100.1:0-6909 GCA_964399415.1 uncultured Hyphomicrobiales bacterium | reverse complement strand
TAAACTAAACGTCACGCTATCCTAGACTCGCTATTGAGGTTCAACATGTCTGATCAGATTGAAAACGTCATTATCATCGGCACCGGTGCCGCCGGCCTTACAGCCGCAATTTATGCCGCGCGCGCCAATATGAACCCGCTGGTTTTGGCTGGATTACAACCCGGCGGACAATTGACCATCACTACCGATGTTGAAAATTACCCTGGTTTTGCGGAAGTGGTGCAAGGGCCGTGGTTGATGCAACAGATGCAGGCTCAGGCTGAAAATGTCGGGGCGAGGATTGAGTATGATTTGGTGACGTCTGTGGATTTTTCCGCCCGTCCATTTGTTCTGCACGGCGATGGCGGCAAAACCTATCGAGCAAAAAGCGTGATCATTGCAACAGGCGCTCAAGCGCGATGGTTGGGTCTGGAAAGCGAGACCACGTTCAATGGCCGCGGGGTTTCAGCCTGCGCCACCTGCGATGGGTTTTTCTATCGCGATAAAGACGTGGCGGTGGTGGGCGGCGGCAATACCGCCGTGGAAGAAGCGCTTTATCTCGCCAATATTTGCAAATCAGTGACTTTGATCCATCGCCGCGACAGCCTGCGCGCCGAACAGATCATGCAAGATCGTTTGATGAAAACCGACAACATCAAGGTGCTTTGGAATCGCACCGTCGAAGACGTCATTGGCGAAGAAGGCATGGGCGGCGGCGTCACAGGGCTGAACTTGGCCTCCACCATGGGTGAAGACAATATGACGCTATCGGTGGATGGAATGTTTGTCGCGATTGGCCATGATCCTGCGACAGCCGCGTTCAAAGGCGCGGTGACCATGGATGACGAAGGTTATATTATCGCCGATGCCGGCAGCACCCGCACATCCATTGACGGTGTTTTTGCCGCTGGCGATTGCGTGGATAAAGTTTATCGCCAAGCCGTGACAGCAGCAGGAATGGGCTGCATGGCCGCTCTTGATGCGGAACGTTGGCTTGGGATGCAGTCCTAACCGACGCTGTTGGTTTCATCTTTATTCGGCAGGTTGCGCCTTCATCGGAATAGGTTTTTCCCGAATGATCATATGAAGGATAAAGGCGAGTAAGCCTGCAAAAAGATTGATCGCCCACATCACGTCATAATTGCCCAGCACATCGTAAAGCCTGCCGCCGAGCCATGCGCCCATGAACGATCCCAATTGATGGGACAAAAACACAAATCCATAAAGCGTGGCAAGGTAGCGCGGTCCAAAAAACGTGACGATCAAGCCGCTGGTGAGCGGGATGGTGCCAAGCCAGAAAAATCCCATCGCCGCGCCAAACACCAAGGCTGAAGTGGCGGTAACCGGCAAGTAAATGAAGGCCGCGATGATCAGCGTTCGCGCCAAATAGATCAGCGCTAGCGGTACTTTCTTGGCGGTCACGCCGCCAATCCAGCCAAAAAACAACGCTCCCGCAATATTGAACAGGCCGATCAAGGATAACGCCCAAGATGCAATCGCGGGATCAACAGCGTTGTCTTTCAAATAAATCGGCAAATGCGTGGTGATAAAAACCAGATGCAGGCCACAAACAAAAAATCCAGCCGTTAGCAAAATATAATCCCGAGATTGGAAGGCATGGCTCAAGGTTTTCCCGAGGCTGGCCTCTGCCACGTCTTGGGCGGTGGAATCGGCGCTCCGCAAGCCAAAACCAATGGCGATCATCAGCGCGCCGACCATCGACAATCCCACCATGGCGGTTTGCCATCCATAACCAAGGATGATGATTTGAGTGATTGGCACCAGCGCAAATTGACCGAATGACCCCAGCGAGGTCACAATCCCAAGGGCAAGCGGACGTTTCTCTGCGGGAACAGATCGGCTCACCGCGCCTAAAGCCACCGCCATGCCTGCGCTGCCCAACCCAAGGCCAACAAAGAAATTGCCAACCAACATGCCCTCTGGCGACACGATCCCCGCCATGGTCAAAAGGCCGACGGCATAGAGCAATCCCCCAAGGGAAGCCACTTTCCAGCCGCCAATCCGATCCGCCAACATTCCAAAAAAGGGCGATGATAATCCCCAAAGAATATTCTGGATGGCGATTGCAAAAGAGAACAACTCGCGACCCGTGCCTAGATCAAGGCTAACCGGCCCAAGAAAAAGCCCCATTCCTTGCCGAATACCAAGGCTGATGGTGACGAGCGCGGATGCGCTAAACAAAACAACAAGCCAACGATTGTTCATGGGTGACCTTTCATGAGTAAAAGATCACTTTATCGAGAAAGAAAGACTTATCAAGCCCAAAGAGGTGCAAGCCCAAAGGCCGCAAGAAGACGAGTTATAAGGACAGGATGAAGCGGTTAGGCTTCATCACTCGAGTCTTTATCCTTGCTATTGTCTTTGCCTGCGTTCTTGCTGGTCTTTTTGGAAGTTTTGCTGGCAGCGGATTTCTTCTTTGGTGGTTCTTCAAGAATCACGTCAGGTTTTGACTCACCCCCCGTGTAAATCCGGATGGTGGTGATTTGCTTGCCTCGCTCGCCATCTTCTAGCCCGACCAGCAACTGCTGCCCTTGCTCTAGGGAAGAGAGGCCGTTTTTTTCCAAAACACGAAAATGGATGAAAATATCTTCATCCACCTCATCGGAAACAATGAACCCATAGCCTTTGTGATTGTTGAAGAATTTGACATCTGCAATCACTTCCCCCTCATCAGGCGTATCCGCCATTAATTCAGGAGGGATTGGCGGTCGCTCAACCCCATAGAGTGTTTCGACAATTCGACCCCGTTCAGACGCGATCAGCGCCACATTGACGATATCCTCATTTTGTAATTTTGAGATGCCAAAGGCCAGCAAAGTGGATCGATGAATAAAAACCTCCTCGTCACCGATTTGAATAAAACCATAACCACGTTTTTCACTGAACCATTTTACTTTGCCCTGATAACGATCCTGATCGTCCCCTTGGGCATTGGTTTTTGCTTTGTTGGACATCAACCTTTTGTCCTTATTCAACCCGCTATGACCTTTACCCTTGGGCGAAAACCATGACGGTAAGTTACACGAATGCTCAATAGCCCTCAGAGTGTTTCTTCAGGCCATGGTCTTATCCTAAGTTAAAAAAGTTAATAAATTCTTAAGGATAGAGAAGTTTGTGATTTTATTTTTTTTCAGTATGGTAAGAAAAACAAACGTGAGAGGCATAAGGATGAGGCGTTTATCCATATTCAGTCTTTTTACGGCAGTTTCCTTGGCCTTGACCTTGGCCTTGGCATGGCCGGCAGGGGCTGACCTTGACCCTAAGTTGAAAGAAGCGGGATGGGACGAGATCACCTTTGATGATAAACCGAGCAATCGGTTTCTCTTGGGCGAATCGCAACGCCCTGATTTGCAAGGCGGGGTTCGGGTGCTTTCCGACAACACCGTTTCGATTGCTTTTTTTAATGTCAGGGCAAATCTAAATGAAACGCCAATTTTGAACTGGCAATGGCGGGTGGACACGCCGATCATCGACACTGACCTGACCAAAAAAGGGGGAGATGACCGCAGTATGGTGATTTAT
Organism: uncultured Hyphomicrobiales bacterium; assembly: GCA_964399415.1. GTDB lineage: Bacteria > Pseudomonadota > Alphaproteobacteria > Puniceispirillales > UBA1172 > JAGWAQ01. The sequence goes on along the minus strand of CAYNQW010000100.1, from coordinate 3,387 downwards.
GTGGCTTTTCCATACCAGCCGGAATCCGCAAATTTTGCCGAAAAGATCAAACGCAAAGCGATTGAGGCGTTGAAAGGCAAGGACACCCCCGGGCGAGTTTTGACCTATGTTTGGGGTGGCGGCGCGGCGAAAGGTGATCGGGTTGAAAACCCTTATACCGAGAAATATGGCGCCTTGGTTTACTTGCGTACGCCTTCAGATTCGCAAGGGGTTTGGCTTCAAGAACAGGTCAATCTTAAGGCTGATTTTATTCAAGCCTTTGGTTATGAACCTGCCTCGCCGGTGTATATTGGCATTGGCGCCGATAGCGATGATACCCGAGCAAAAGTCGATGCGTCTGCGCGGGGCTTTGTCTTTTCAAAAGAAGAGTAGTTTAATGCCCGCGAAGGGTGCTCACCGCGTCATCAATGGCGCGATCAATGGCTTGCCGCCAAGCACTGATAGACGTTGCGTCTTGGGCGTCGCTTGGAAAACTAAGACCGCGCGAAGCATTCACCACCCCGCCTTCGGGCCCTTCAGGACCATCGACAAAGCCAGCGAAAGCGTCTTCTCGACCTCCGCCTTGAGCGCCAAAGCCCGGCACTAAAAAAAGTGCAGAGGGCAAAAGGCGTCTTAACATCGCCGCTTCTTCGGGATAGGTGGCGCCCGCGACAATGCCAATGCTGGAAAACCCGCATTTTCCTTCGGCGGCTTCCACCATTGGCCGCAATTGATCGGCAAGGTGATGAAAAACGGGGCGGCCATCTTCGGCGATGATGCCTTGCAGATCGGCTGATCCTGGATTGGATGTTCGCACCAAGACAAACAACCCTGAATGCGTCGCTTCAGCCGTCTCGATAAACGGCTTGAGCGTATCCATGCCGAGAAAAGGATTGACGGTCAACGCATCAGAAGGAAAGCCAGCGTCATGCCCCAGCATCGCGTGGCTATACGCCGCGGAAGTCGAGCCAATATCGCCGCGTTTGGCATCCATAATCACCAGTATTTTATCGGCGATGGCTTCGTTGCAAAGGTCAGCCATGATCATCATGCCGGCAGGACCAAGGCGTTCAAACATAGCCGATTGCGGCTTGATCACGGGCAATTTCCCTCGGATCCGGCTCAGCAATTCAAAACTGAAATCACGGATAGCGGCGGCGGTTTCCGAAGCGGTGGGCTTCATTTCCCCGCGCCGAAAGAGTGGCGGGATCATATCCAGATGAGGATCAATCCCCGCGCAAAGCGGTGTGCCTTTGGCGCGGGTGGCTTCAATCAAGCGATCGGCAAAACCTGTCATTGGTAAATCCCATCCTCTATGCGGTATGAATGACCAGCGGTTAAATCAGATCAAGGGCGGCGCGATACGATTCCAATTCGGCGTCCAATTCCATCAAATCTTGCCGATCCATACTGCGTAACTTGACCACCTGACGCATAATTTTAGGGTTCAGGCCATGACCTTTGGCTTCGCTATAGACTTCACGAATATCCGCCATCAGCGCTTGTTTTTCTTCTTCTAAACGTTCAATGCGTTCAACATATTGGCGCAAGAGTTCAGGCGCGGCAGGGCCAGTTTTCAACGTCTCAGAGGGAGCCATCGGTGCAATCCTTATTGGGTGTTGGGGTTAATGGGTATGGCTGGATTTAAGTTTTTCCAGTTGTTCAGGCGTGGCCTCAGTCTGATGTTTGGCCTTCCATTCATCATAAGGCATGCCATAAACGCGGGTTTTTGCCGCGTCTTGGTCAATCGCTACACCAGCATCATCCGCCGCTTCACGATACCAGCGCGACAAGCAATTCCGGCAAAAACCAGCCAGATTCATCATGTCGATATTTTGCACATCACTGCGTTCTTGCAAATGCGCCACCAACCGGCGAAAGGCGGCGGCTTCAAGTTCCACTTCGGTTTGTTTGTCGGTCATGGTGTGTCCTCAATCATGGCGGCTCAACAAGGGTGATGCTGAGGCCGCAAAGCCCCATAGAGATAGTGCTTTTTGCCTTTTATTTATAGCCCCGCATCCTAGCGAGAATGCGATGATCATCAAGCTATTATAAAAGGATAAAAATAATTTTGCCTTGCCTAAGTTTTTTGAGGTCTTTACAATTTATCAGATTGAAAGCGAAAAAAGCCCAGTGATGACAAAACGATGACCAGTTCAACAACCGCCGCCGACGTTTTAGATATTGCCGCTCGATTTGAACGCATCCGGCGCGCCCACCAAAGCGAAGTCGCCGAAGATTATGTTGAAATGATTGCGGATTTGATCGCTGAAACGGGCGAGGCTAGAGCGGTAGACTTGGCCCAGCGATTCGGCGTCACGGCGCCAACGGTCAATGCCACGGTGCAACGCTTGATGCGCGAAGGGCTTGTGGAAACCCAACCCTATCGCTCTATTTTTCTCACCGAAACTGGGCGCGCGCTGGCAGAAACTTGCGCCAAACGCCATACGGTGGTGCGTGACTTTCTGATTTCGATTGGGGTGTCTGAAGAAACCGCTGAAGCCGATGCCGAAGGCTTGGAACATCACGTCAGCCCAGAAACCTTAGCGGCTTTTAAGGCGGTTATTGCTGGCCGCTAAAACGACCCAAGTGAAACACCAAGCGTCGATGCTTCTTGGTGCTGATCTGGTGCATTGAAACCGCCGATAGGCCTTGCCAAGTGATGCCGGTGATTTCAGGAGGGGTATCTTCGCCTGTGATAGCCACCACAGGCTGGCCACGTCTGGCGTCTTGAGGCCGCCAAGCCAAGCGTTGCTCAAAATGATTTTCCGCCACGCCATTGCGATCCACAATGAAAATGGGCAAAGGCTGAAAGCGGTGATGCCAAATCATCTTAGCGATATGTTCGCGCCGGAACGTAAGGATGGCTTCGGCTTGATGGGCGGCGGTGAATTGCGCCAAATCCTGATGATGATGATCCCAAGCGCGCAACCGCCGCAACGGATCAGATGGCGGCGTCAGCAGGCCAAAACTCCCCACCACGGTGCTGACCAAGATGATCAGCGATAAGGCGGCGTTGATCAAAATTCCTATTTTTGCCGCGCGGAGTATTCTTGGGGTGGCGCGATCAATGGCGATGGCCACGAGCATCACCAAGGCTGGCCAAGACGCGATTGCCCAATTGGCGTTGGCGTCATTGCGGATCGCTTGCGCGGTGACCATCAACAAAGCGGGAAGCCCCAAGGCGATCCAAAACCGGGCGGCGGCGTCATGGCGCAACCGCCAGATGGCAAACACCGCCAGACCAGCGATGACCGGTCCCGCGACGCCCATTTGACCCAGCAAAAACTCAAAAGGTCGGGTCAATGACCATGCCGTTTCATCAAGATTGGCATTGTCGCCGAGATGGCCGACCGTGACAAAACCATGATGAATATTCCAAACCAGATTAGGCGATAACGCGAGCAT
>CAYNQW010000099.1:1895-6938 GCA_964399415.1 uncultured Hyphomicrobiales bacterium | reverse complement strand
TTGGTGACGATTGATGGTCATCCTGAAACCATCACGCTTTCCAACAGTTCCAAGTATTTTGATCACGCCCCTTTGGATGAATTGACATCAGGATCAAGCCGATGAAATTGGCGCGCGTGATCCGCTTTGACCGTTCGGATTTGAATATCTTTCCGCACGCCGCCGATGAAGGCGAATGGGCGATCACGGGCAGTTTTTCCTTTGCTGATTTGAAGGAAGATGAGATCACGGGCAAAGTCAAACAAGCGTTTTCCAATGGCTTTATGGGGGTGCCATCCTTTGGTTATTCCACGTTGGTTTCCGTGGCCACCGCCAAGGGCAATGATGTGGAAGCAATCACCGATCATTTGGTGGAGCGTTTCATCACGGCCTATGGGGCACCGTCGCCGGATTTGGCGCGTGCCGCCGCCGAAGAAGAAATCCAATTTATCGCGGATATTTGCAGTGAGCATAAAACCGGCACGCTCCTCAGTTTAACGCGAACCATGACCGCTGACGGTATTCGCGAAAGTTTTCGCGCCATCGCCAAAGCGGATAGTTGTTCCAATCAGCAATTATGGACCATTGTCGACGATGACGCGGCCAATGATGACGCGCGTCTCGGCGATGAAGATGCAAAGGATATGTTGCGATGACTCTAGCGGCGTTAGATTTTTGGACCACGTCAGGATGGCATTTGCTCGATCACAATTCGGATCGGATGCTGGTGCCGTCGGCGGATTTTATGGCGGCGTATTTCCAGCGTCCGGAATTGGCGTTGGTGGAGGAATCTTGCGCCGCCGAGCGTGCGCTTTACCACAAACTTGAAACAGATCCTTTTGCCGTGGTCGATGAAGAAGAACTCAACGCCATGGCGGATGCTGACATCATTGAAAATTATCGCGCTGTTTTAGCCTTCCGTGAATTTCTTGGTCAATATGACAGCCTCGAAGCGGCTTATTTGGCCATCGCAAAAGGCGCGGCGATCACCTTTCCACCCATGTTTGTCGATCAAATGTGTCAAATGATTTTGCGCGAAATTCTCAATGGTGAAATTGAGCCACTGCAATTGCGCGCCGCTGAAATTCTTTTCCGCACCCAATCGGTGACCGTCGATGATGGCCGGATCATGGTGGCCGATCAAACCACGGTGCAATTTCATGCCGACAGCCAACGGCTTGAAGGGGGCGGTGAGAAAAAAGAAGATGTTCAGATTGATGTGCTGACCGAAGAGACGGCGGATGCTTATTGGGACCGATCCGAAATGTTCGATACGGCGCTGGATATCGCTTACGACAAACCCGGCGCGGCGGCGATGGCACGGGTTTTGGAAAAATGGGTCTATCATTTCCTAAAATTGCGGGTATCCGTCACGCCGATGCTGAGGATTGATGATGATGATTGGCAATGGCATATCGGGCTGGATGGGGAATCCACCATGATTTTGAATGATCTCTTCGCCGATGAAGAGGTGACGCAAGATCGGCTGACGCGCATCCTATGCTTGTTCAAACTCGAAAGCGATGGCGGGTTCACCGATAAAATGGATGGCAAACCTGTCTATTTGGCGCTTTCTCAGAACGCCGTGGGCATTATCCGCGCCAAGCCGCAGAATTTATTGGCCAATTTGCCCTTGCGCGATAATTCGTAATCCCAGCAGCTCTCTAATTGAGGTAATCATCCGTGGTGCGCGGCTTTTTGCGGTCACCGATATCCAGCATTTTATCTTTTTCGGAGAAAATCGCATCCACGCGGCAATCTTCGCACATCTTCAGCATATCCAGTCGACCGTTATCGGTGAACATGCTGTGTCCGGCAAGTTTGCCTACAATGGCTTCAATGGATCGGGTGGTGCCGAAAGGCTTGCCACAGGCTGTGCAATGGAAGGGTTCATCTTCAACGATCAATTCCGTTGCCAAGGCTTGATCAGAAAGATTGAATTGCGGCACCAGCGTAATGACTTTTTCCGGGCAAGTGGCCACGCAAATCCCGCATTGCAAGCAAGCGTCTTCCTTAAACAGCAACTGCGGCGCGTCTGGATTGTCTTGAAGCGCGCCTGCCGGACAAGCGCCAACACAAGATAAGCAAACCGTACAAGATGCGGTATTAACCTCAACCCGGCCATAAGGGGCACCCTTCGGCAAGGGGATCGGGGTGTCGGTCTTGCCGCCATTTGCGCTGGTGAGGCTTCGCATGGCCAGACGCGTTACCGCCCGAGGCGCGCCCAGCGCCATGAACCCGCTGGTCTTAACCGGCGATGTTTTTGACTTTTTCCAGAGCGCGGCTTCAATCGCGTCTGGATCAGCATCATCAATCACCTGAAAACGATCATTAGGCTTAACGCCCGCGCCTTTCAGCAAAGCTTCCGCAAGGTCAATCTGTGCGTTGATGGCGGCGGCATCATCGGCTTTTTGCGGGTTCACCAGCATCACCACCCGTTGAAAGCCGCTGGCAATCGCGCCGAGCAAAATATCGTGACCGGTGCGACCCACAGCGTGCATTTCATAAGGGATGACATGGGCGGGCAAACCTTTACCAAATCGAGCCAAGGTGTTGATCACTTCATCGCCATAGCGACCATCATGGAGAAGCAACTCAGGCGACTTGCCGCCCGCTTCAAGATAGGTTCGCGCCATCAGTGAGACTTGAGCAATGGTCGCATCAATCGGTAATAAATTGGTTTGCGCCGCCCCTGAAGGGCATACCGCGCCGCAATAACCGCAACCGCCACAAATGCCCGGGTCGATCGCAACGGAATCGCCGATGCTGGTGATGGCACCGGCGGGGCAAACATCAAGGCAACGCGAGCAACCGGTGATGCTGTTGCGCGAATGAGCGCAAAGATTTTCATCAAAAGTGACGTAAATAGGCTTTTCAAAATCACCGATCATGGCGCGGGTTTGGTTTTCGATTTCCGCAAGGCGGTTGATGTCATCGGCGCCCGCCCGGAAATACCCATCGCGCTTTTCCCAGCCAGTGAAGAGCGGCGTCTCTCCGGTCAGGTCAATCAGCATATCGCATTGACTTTCAACGCCACTGGCCATGGGGCCATATTCGATTGCCGCCCGGCTTTGGGGCAGAGCTTCGGCGAAATGATCAATGGTAAGGGTGAAATTGGTGAAATGCCCTTGGGCTTTCTTGATGACGCCGGTGGTCAGCGTGAAGGGGAAGGATTCGGCCATCACATCCGCGTCATCGGGGGATAACATTACAGTCACCCCAAGATCAGCGCTTAGTTTTTTGGCCAATGAAATTGCCACTTCACCGCCGCCATAAATCAAGCAGCGCCCATAAGACGTCATGGATAGCAGTTTCACCGGCGGCGGTTGATGTTCGGCAAGCGCGATCAAGGCAGCCATTTTCGGCGTCGCCTTTTTCGAATCGTCCGACCATCCCGCGCGTTCACGAATATTGACCACCTGTGGCATAGGGCGGTTATGGTCTTCGGCTAGGGCTTCAAAGAGATGTTGATATTGCGTGCAAGCGATCATCACCGGCGCATCGGTTTCCGACATGGCGTTGATCAGTTGGTCTTGTTGGCTCGCACAAAGACTGGTGAAGACAGGCTGATCCGCGTTGCCGCGCGATTTTGCCAGTGTATCGCGATCAATAGTCATGGTCTTGCCGCAGTCGCATAAGAGCAGTTCAGGGTGGGGGCGTCCGGTCATTTCCATGGCTCTCTTTAATAAATAGGCGTTTAGTTGAAATCCGCTGGGTTAATCCATAGTAAAAATTGATCACCAAGGGACTTTTCTATACTCTAGATTAAACTAATTATAAGATACAAAAAAACAACCGCCTTAAGATGTCTCTTATTATTTTTGTTTATAAAAAGGGCGTCCGATATCGGAGAAATTGAGCGTTGACGCAAAATGATACCATTGACCGCCATGTTCTTTATGGCGTTCGGGTTATTTTTGAAAAGCAGCCTGTGGATCATATTTGGATTGATCACAAATGGGTTGTGCATGACTTGTTGCCGTTGAAGCGTGAAAAAGGCTCTGGTGAATTTCCAATGGGCTATGTGAATTTGACGCCGTTGCACCGCGATTATTCCTCGGAACAAGAGGGGTTTTCCCTTTATATGGCGGATATTCAGATTGATATTCACCATGCCGAAGCCGAAGCATATGCCGAAAATATGCAATCGTCTGACCCGTCTATCTACATCGTCTTGCGGCCCACAGATCATGAAGATCAAGAAGATGATGCCGATTATGACGAGCAGGTGGATGTAATGCTGGTTGAGGTCAGTTTATCGCCCTACAACATTCAGGATTATGAAGATTGCGGGGAAGACCAGATCATCAAATTGCCTCTGACCGGGCCAATGGCAGAGTTTGTTGAGGAATTTGTCGCGACCTTCTACCAGCCTGAAGAGTTTATCAAACGTAAGCGAGATCGGGCGCGGATGGATGATTTGGAAAAGCGCGGCGGTGACCAGCGCATCAAAAAGAAATATCACTAGAGGCATCTGAGCATATGGCGAACAACCCAGAAGATGAACACGAAGGCGGTTTTCTGCAGCGTTGGTCGAAACGCAAAGCGGCGGTCAAGAATGAAAACCCGACCATTCTTGAAGATGAAAGCCTTGATGAAGAACGCCGAGATGAAGACAAGTTTGGAGATGCGGCGTCAACCGACACGCTCGAGGCGGCGGAAGGCGAGGATAAACTTTCGGATGAAGACCTCTGCGCCAAATATGAACTCACCCATCCCGATCAATGCCATGAGCCTGAAGAATTGGATGATTTCTTCAATCGCTCAGTGCCAGATCGTTTGAAGCAATTGGCGATGCGCCGGCTGTGGCGGCTCAATCCGTTGTTCCGCTTTGCTGATGAAATGGTGGAATATGGCGAAAATTATACCGATGCGGCAACGGTTTTGCCTGATATGCAAACAGCCTACAAAGTCGGCAAAGGGTATTTTGATAAATTGATGGCAGAGAAGGCTGACGCTGAAAAACTTGACGATGACGGCGATGACCATGAAGAAGCGTTAGACGAAACATCAAAACAAGCACATCAGGATGAGACCGCGCATACCGAGGATGATGCCGCCAGC
>CAYNQW010000099.1:0-1795 GCA_964399415.1 uncultured Hyphomicrobiales bacterium | reverse complement strand
GCCCCGATGGCAACGCCATCACCCCCGCCCATCCGGCCAAGGCAAGTGTCCTTTACGCGGAAATAAAAGCAAAAAGGTGTATTGGGGTAAAATTGGCTAAAATCTGCCGAGAAATTTAATGGATATGGCTTTACAACCAGCAATATTGATGTTTAGAATAATACCAAAGAGGGAAGTCGAGTATGAATGCGAATGCAGAACATAAAATCGACGATGAAGATATCCTGAGGGCGGAACTATATTCTTTTCTCGCAGCGTTGTTGCGCGTTGAGCCTGAAGGTGATCTTTTAGCGACCGTGTGCCAAATTTCTGGCGATGATACCCCGATTGGCAAAGCCACGGGAACGCTGGCTTACCTAGCCAAAGAAATGGATGCTTCAACGATCCGCAGCGAATATGTGGATTTGTTCGTGGGCGTTGGTCGCGGCGAACTTCTTCCGTATTGTTCCTATTATTTGACGGGCTTTCTAAATGAAAAACCCCTAGCGAATCTGCGTCAGGATATGGCGGGAATTGGCATTGCTCGTGCCGATAACGTCAAAGACCCTGAAGATCACATTGCCAGCCTCTGCGATATGATGGCTGGCTTAATCTTGGGAAGTTTTGGCCGCCCTTATTCCCTGCAAGAACAGGCGACCTTCTTCAAAAAGCACATTGCCCCTTGGGCAGGATTATTTTTTGCCGATCTGGAAGCGGCAAAATCAGCGGTTTTTTATGCGCCGGTGGGCACCATCGGCCGCATATTCATGGATATTGAAAGCCAAGCTTTCAATATGGGTGAGCCGAGGTAGCGTGACGCCCTTGGCTTAAATAGACTGTCAGGTCAATTCGGGCTTGCGGTCATCTTTTGGAGGAAATGAAAATGGAGACCAAAAAACAGGAAGCAAAACAGGATGGACGTCGTGACTTCCTCAAGTTATCCGCGCTCGGTGCGGTGGCTGGGGCTGTTGGCACGGCTTCTGTGGCTGAGGCTTCTGAAATCAAGACTGTTTCAACTGGTGATTACCAAGAAACAGACCACGTCAAATCATTTTACGCGTCAGCGCGCTTCTAAAGCGGCTGGTGTTAATTTGATACGTTTAACTCTTCTAAGGAGGAAATCATGCTAAGAAAGAAAGCGTCCGGGGTAGCGAGAGGCCCCCAGTCAGCATCTTTCATTGGCCAGATTGCTGAAAAAGCAGTGGATCGCCGCGCTTTCCTGAGAAATTCAGGTTTGGCTATTGGTGGTATTGCTGCAGCAACCGCGATTACAGGTGCAAATGTAAAGCCTGTGGAAGCGGCCACAGTTTCTGGTGCTGCTGAAATCAAGAAGACGGTTTGTACCCATTGCTCAGTTGGCTGTACTGTTATGGCAGAAGTCAACAACGGCGTGTGGACAGGCCAAGAACCCGGATGGGATAGCCCCATCAACCTTGGTGCGCATTGCGCCAAAGGTGCTTCTGTTCGTGAAACCGCTAGCGGTGAACGGCGCCTAAAATACCCCATGAAACTGGTCAGTGGTAAATGGACCCGCATGAGCTGGGACGATGCCATTAACGAGATCGGTGATAAGATGATGGATATTCGGGAATCGTCAGGTCCAGATTCGGTTTACTGGCTCGGTTCCGCAAAGCATAACAACGAACAGGCTTATCTGTTCCGTAAGTTGTATGCATATTGGGGTTCAAACAACGGTGACCACCAGGCTCGTATTTGTCACTCCACCACTGTTGCTGGTGTGGCCAATACTTGGGGTTATGGTGCGATGACAAACTCCTATAATGATATCCACAATTCCCGTGCGATTTTCATTATT
>CAYNQW010000098.1:0-6961 GCA_964399415.1 uncultured Hyphomicrobiales bacterium | reverse complement strand
CCCAGCACATCGGTCATGATATTCATGCCATGCATCCGCACCAAAACCGGATCATCGGTGGTGATATCGCCTTTGATCAGCGCCACATGTTCGGCATAACTGGCGGTGTTGATGTAAACGATCATCCGCCAATCGCCACCAATTTTTGAGTGAATCAAGGTTTCAGCCCCGCGTTTGACAATCGTCTCGCGCTCCCGCCGCCAAGCGATCAAATCAGCGATGGTGCCAATTTTCAAACCATGCTCTTTGGCAAAGGGAATCAAATCCGGCAAACGCGCCATGGTGCCGTCATCGTTCATAATTTCACAAATAACCCCTGCCGGCATTGAGCCTGCGGCGCGGGCAATATCCACCACCGCTTCGGTATGACCTGCGCGGACAAGCGTGCCGCCATCGCGCGCCATCAATGGGAAAATATGCCCCGGCGTGGTGATATGATTAGCGTCAAATTGAGGGTTGCTGGCCACCATGATGGTGCGCGACCGATCATGGGCGGAAATGCCTGTTGTGACCCCTTCCCGCGCTTCGATGGACAAGGTAAAGGCTGTCTCATGGCGTGACTCATGACGTTTTTGCATCAGCGAAAGCCCAAGTTTTTCGACCCGATCGCGCTCAAGGGCGAGGCAGATCAACCCGCGAGCGTATTTCGCCATAAAATTGATGCTCTCAGGGGTGGCGTGTTCGGCTAAAACACAAACATCACCCTCATTTTCACGGTCTTCATCGTCAACGAGAATGAAGATTTCACCATTTTTCGCCGCGGTGATGACCTCATCAATAGAAGATAATTCATAAGATTTAACGTCATCCATTGGGATCACCCTGAAAAGAAACTATACGGGCAACATAACGAGCCAACATATCGACTTCAAGGTTGATCTTATCACCGGCTTGAATTTGGCTAAAAGTCGTATGCGACCATGTGTGGGGTATCACCATGATGCCAAAACGATTGCCATCGACTTCATTGACCGTTAACGAAACGCCATCAAGCGCAACCGATCCTTTTGGCGCAATCATCGGGGCTAAATGTTGCGGCGCTTCTAGGACAACACGATAACTATCGCCATCTTGATGAATGGAAATAATCTCAGCCAAGCCATCAACATGACCCGAGACAATATGCCCACCCAGTTCATCGCCCATCGCCAGCGCTCTTTCCAGATTGATCGCGCTGCCAAGTTGCCAAGTCTTCAAACTTGTGATCGCTAGGCTTTCTTCAGAAACATCAACGCTGAAATGATCGGCGTCGCGAGCAACCACTGTTAAGCACACACCATTACACGCGATGGATGCCCCCAAATCAATTGCCGAGCAATCCCAAGGCGTTGCAATCGTGACGCGCGCGCCACCATCCGCCTTATGGTCAAGGGCAGATAAGCGCCCTAACGCCGTAATAATACCGGTAAACATAAATGATCTTTCCCGTTAATGGCTTGTCGTATTGACATATTCTTGGTGATGAAAGATTTCAATCACATCATCGCCAATAAATTGTGTTTTCACCCGTTTGAACATACGGCCATCGGATAAATTTTCCAGCCCCAGCGAGGCCAGCGAAGCCAAACCATCGCCGCCAATCAACCCTGATGATCGTGTCCAAACCAATTCATCCACCAGCCCCGCCTTCAGCAGCGATGCAACAAATCGGCCACCGGCCTCCACCATCACCGATTGAATGCCCCGCGCTCCTAGATCGGCCAAAATCGCATGAAGATCAGGCCTACCTTCATGATCCGCAGAAACCTTAACCACATCTACGGGATGAGGAGACTGGCGATCATCGCTGGCGACATAGATAACAACATCGCCTTGGTCATGGCTGGTGGCCAAATGCGATTGTGGATCAAGGTCATAATCACTGGCGGCCACCACGCGAAGCGGTTGCCGCCCCTGATAGCCCGGCAATCGGCACGTCAAACTGGGGTTATCGGCACGAACCGTCCCCATCGCCGTCATCACCGCGTCATGTTGCGAGCGTAGCAAGTGAACAAAATGCCGGGTGCGCTCACCGGTAATCCATTGCGAACGACCATCATGCAAGGCGATCCGACCATCGAGGCTTGAAGCAATTTTTACCGTAACGCGCGGGCGATGATGGTTTCGCAACGTGAAATAGCCAGAAAGAATGGACGCCGCTTGGTCTTTCAACACGCCTTCGGTGACGGCTATACCTGCCTTGGTGAGGATTGACACCCCCTGCCCCGCGACACGCTTATCAGGATCACCGCAAGCAATCACCACTCGCGCCACCCCTGCATCGACCAAGGCTTCGGCGCAAGGCGGGGTTTGCCCATGATGCGCACAAGGCTCAAGCGTCACAAAGGCGGTCGCTCCACGAGCCGCGCTTCCCGCATCGGCAATAGCCTCTGTTTCCGCATGGGGACGCCCGCCATCTTGGGTATGACCGTTGCCAATTAAGACGCCATCTTTGACCAAAACGCATCCCACCGGCGGATTTGGGGCGGTGCGACCAAGAGCGTAGCGAGCCTGCAATAACGCGGCGCGCATCCAACGTTGATCATCGTCGACAGAAACGGGATCAGTTGCCTTCGATTTCATTTTCTACGAAATCTTCAAAATCTTTTGCTTCTGCGAAGTTGCGATAAACCGATGCGTAACGAATATAAGCGACCTTATCGAGGCGAGATAAGACTTGCATGACATATTTACCAATGGTTTCCGTGCTGGCTTCGGCTTCGCCACGTTGTTCCAATTTACGGATCATGTCATTGATGGCGCGCGACACGACTTCTGGATCAACATCACGCTTTCTCAGGGCGATATTAAGAGATCGTTCCAGTTTATCCCGATCAAATGGTGATTTTTTGCCGTTGCGCTTCACCACCACCAATTCACGCAGTTGCACCCGCTCAAAGGTCGTAAAACGAGCATCGCAAGATGAACAAAGCCGACGTCTTCGAATGCCAGCACCATCTTCACATGGGCGTGAATCTTTAACTTGCGTATCGCTATTCCCACAAAAAGGGCAATCCATAATCGTGTTCTCCTAACACTGAGATTGCCCTTTTATATACCAAATCTAGTAAATTGGGAAGGCGCGGCACAATTTCTGTACTTTTTCCGCCACAGCGGCTTCAACCGCTGAATTGTCGTTGCTGTTGCTAGCCAGCCCGTCAAGAACCTCACCAATCATCAGCCCCACTTGGCGGAATTCATCTTTACCGAAGCCACGCGTGGTTGCCGCTGGAGTGCCGAGACGAATTCCAGATGTCACCATCGGTTTTTCAGGATCAAACGGCACGCCGTTTTTGTTGCAGGTCATATGAGCGTTTTCAAGCGCAACTTCCGAAATATTACCGGTCAGGCCTTTCGGGCGCAGATCAACCAGCACGATATGGTTATCGGTACCGCCAGAGACGATATCGAACCCACATTCCAAAAGAGTCTCGGCGAGAACCTGAGCATTTTCCACGACGTTTTTGATATAGGTTTTGAATTCAGGCTTCAACGCTTCACCAAAGCCCGCGCATTTGCCCGCGATGGCATGCATCAATGGCCCACCTTGCAGGCCCGGGAACATCGCCGAATTGATCTTTTTGCCAAGGTCTTCGTCATTTGACATGATCATACCGCCACGGCCACAACGCAGGGTTTTATGCGTGGTAGACGTTACAACATGAGCGTCTTCGATAGGGTTAGGATGATAACCAGCGGCGACAAGGCCAGAGATATGCGCCATATCAACCATCAGATACGCACCACAACTATCGGCAATTTCCCGGAATTTTTTGAAATCCAACACCCGTGGATAAGCCGATCCACCTGCTATGATCATTTTAGGCTTATGTTCATCAGCCAGACGCTGGACTTCATCAAAGTCAATGCGCGCATCATCACGGCGGACACCATATTGAACCGCGTTAAACCATTTGCCCGACAAATTAGGCCCCGCACCATGGGTCAAGTGACCACCAGCCGCCAGAGACATCCCCAAAATTGTATCGCCAGGTTCAAGCAATGCTAAGAACACGCCCTGATTAGCCTGAGCGCCAGAATGCGGCTGAACATTAGCCCATGCCGCACCGTAAAGTTGCTTGACGCGGTCAATCGCCAATTGCTCAGCAACATCGACAAATTCGCACCCGCCATAATAACGTCGTCCGGGATACCCTTCGGCGTACTTATTGGTGAAGACAGAACCTTGCGCTTCCAACACTGCTTTGCTGACAATGTTTTCAGAGGCAATCAATTCAATGCCATCGCGTTGCCGTGTCAGTTCATGGTCAAGTGAAGCATAAAGTTCCGGATCACTATCCATAAGATGTGTGCTAAAAAATGATTTCATCTCATTCATGTTTGTCTTCCCTATTTGTTATTATTATTTGAGCAGGTCGCCCAGTTTTTGAACCCGGTCTTGATGGCGACCGCCTTCAAAATTCGTTTCAAGAAACGCCATTAAAGCATCACTGGCGGTTTTATCTCCAATCAGCCGCTCACCAAAGGCGATGACATTGGCATCATTATGCTGACGTGACAAGACCGCCGTGGTGACATCATGGCAAAGAGCCGCGCGAACCCATGGAAACCGATTGGCCGCCATCGAAATGCCGATGCCACTGCCACAAACCAAAACCCCACGCGAATCGGGAAAAGGCTTCATGGCTTTGGCTAGTTTCGCGCCAAAATCAGGATAATCCACCCGCCCGTCAGTTTCAGGGCCAAGATCATGAATGATGTGACCTGCCTCAATCAGAAGCCCGGCAAGCGTTTGCCGCAGATGAAAGCCTGCGTGATCAGAAGCCATGTAAATTTCAAGCGGTGTCATATCTGCTTACTTCATTGTTGATACTCAAAAATACCTTAACCATAAGGACAAGTTTTTCAATGTGACAAAAAGTGTCTTTCTGGCTTTCTTGGTAATAAATGAAAAGTTTCTTTGAATAAATCTAAATAAAATTACGTTTTTTAATATTTTTTTATATTTTTTGATGACAAGTCGAAAATTGTTCCATAAAGTTTAATTAATGACCGAGGTTGGGGAGGTCAACGATTTTCAGTTCGAAACGCAAACATATAAGCGTGAACTAATCGTAAAGAAAATGGCGGGTTATCCCGCCATTTTTTGTCTTTGCCGCAAGATTAATAATCCTCAGCCATACGGCGGAACGAGAAAATATCAGCTGCAATTAACGAATCAACGCCATACCACAGAATAAAAGCAATCACCGTGGTGGCTGCTGCTTTTTTCCAAAGATGGGTTTTTTGAGGCGCGGCAATATCATTGCCATGTTCCACATTGTCGTCACGTTTCACCCCAAATGGAAGCGACATGAAGAACACCCACCACCATAACAGAATGTAAACAACGATGCCTGATACGGTACTCATTAGGCTTGCTCCAATTCGATCAAGGTGCCATTGAAATCTTTGGGGTGAAGAAACAATACCGGCTTGTTATGAGCGCCAATTTTTGGCTCACCATGACCAAGCACCCTTGCGCCTTCAGCAACCAATTGATCTCTGGCGGCGATGATATCTTCAACCTCAAAACACAGGTGATGCATTCCACCATCGGGGTTGCGCTCAAGGAATTTTCCAATCGGGCTATCGTCACCAAGCGGTTCCAGCAATTCAATCTTGCTATTGCCGCTATCCACAAAGACGACGGTGACGCCATGTTCAGGCAAGGCTTGCGGCGCGGAGACCGATGCCCCTAACACATCTCGCCAACGCGACGTCGCTTCATCGAGGTCAGCAACCACAATCGCGATATGATTCAACCGTCCAATCATGATGACTTATTCCCCCGTAACCGATAAAGCATCCACTCTTAGAACATGCACCTGCACCATGGGTCGGCGTTGGAACATCGACTTTGCCAAGCCACGCAAGGCTTGAAAACTGACATCTTCAACCCGTTGATCATCCATGACGGCCTTGTCCGATAACGATAAAATTGCATCTTCAACACGAAGAGACGCTTCGGCGAGATAATCATCGGCGCGAAAGCCTTCGGAAAGACCTGTCTGGGTGATTTGCGGGGCTAAACACAAATCACCGGCGCGATTCAGCACCACCGAAGCGGTGACTGACCCATTCCAAAGCAACCGCCGCCGATCGCGCATTGTATCGCCATCAATGCTAATCACCTGCCCTGCCTCATAGGTTTGCAGACCCGTTTCAACAGTGCCAAGACATTCAGGATTTTGACCGCTCAGCCTGATCACATCGCCATTATTCGGGATGATCGTTTCCTTCACCTGACAGGCTTTCGCTAAACCTGCATGCGCCCTCAAATGCCGTGCTGTGCCATGGACAGGGATGGCTAATTTGGGACGGATCAATTGATACATTTCGGTCATTTCATCACGCGCCGGATGCCCCGAGACATGAATAGGCGCGTCATCATCGGTCACCACATGAATGCCGCGACGGATTAAGTTGTCTTGCACTTTGGCAATGGCCGGCTCATTGCCGGGAATTTCGCGCGAAGAAAACAGGACGGTATCCCCTTTATCCAAAGAGATTGTGTGGTGCGAGCCTGATGCAATACGCGCCAATGCGGAACGAGGCTCCCCTTGTGATCCTGTGCAAATCATCAAGACGTTTTCTTTTGGGATTAAATCATAATCATCTTCACTCAAGAGATCCGGCCAATCCTGCAAATAACCGCAAGATCGCGCCGCCTCAGTGATGCGATGCAATGCACGCCCCACCAGCAATGGGCTTCGGCCTAATTCCGCCGCGGCCTGCACCAGTGTGTTAACCCTTGCCACATTAGAGGCAAAACACGTCACGGCGACCCGCCCTTTGGCTTTCTTGATTTCAGCGATTAACCCTGCTTTTGCATCGGCTTCGCTTCCGGTTCGACCTTCCACCATGGCATTGGTGCTGTCGCCAATCATCACATCCACCCCAGAATCGCCCAAATCTTTCAGCGCATTTTGATCGCTGACCGGCCCGATCAAAGGATCTGTGTCGAATTTCCAATCCCCCG